>NZ_LZZL01000087.1:0-21816 GCF_002006495.1 Clostridium sp. BL-8 | reverse complement strand
ACACTTTTTTCTATTTTTTTCACCTTTAAAAATACTCCTTTAAGACACATGAAAATAATCAATTTTACTCAAAAGGATATTTTAAATCCCATTGCTTTCTTATTTCATCCATTATATTCATAACATCAATGGATAATTCCAAAGTATCATTTTTATTTTTATTCATAATATAATTGTTTATATTCTCTACTTCGTAAGTAAGTGCTTTTGACATATCCCCTTCTTCTATAACTTCCATCCTTCCATCTGGATAAGTGAAGGTAGCCTTATCTGCTCTAGGGAAATTTTCAACAGTTATATATCCAAGTTCACCACACACTATTCCTCTTTTTGGTTGTTTAGCTCTCATAGTTAATGAAATTACAGCCATTTCATCATCAGTATTTTTAAGTATTATCCCTGATTGTTCATCAACTCCTGTTTCAAATTTTTTGACCGTAGTTAAAATCTCCTCTGGCTTACTTGAAAGGAAGAACCTTGTGAAAGATAAAGCATATGTTCCTATATCTAAAAGTGCTCCGCCTGCTAAATCCGGGCTAAAAAATCTATTTGTAACATCATACTCTTTAAGACTTCCAAAGTTAACTTGTATCATTTTTATCTTTCCAAGCTTTCCATCATCAACAAGTTTACGTAATTTTCTATATAGCGGCATATGATAGATTGTCATTGCCTCTGCAACAATTAAATTTTTTTGCTCTGCCAAGTTTACAATTTCATTTAATTGATTACCATTTACAGTAATAGCTTTCTCACAAAGCACATTTTTATTATTTTGTAAGCTCTTCATTATGTATTCATAATGATTGCAGTGAGGTGTTGCTATATAAACAACGTCAATTTTATCATCTTTTAACATTTCATCATAATTTCCATAGACTTTTTCAATATCATATTTATCTGCAAAATCTTTTGCTTTTTGAATATTTCTTGCTCCTACTGCATATGTCTTTCCATTAACTTCGTTAATAGCTTTTACAAAATCTGCTGCAATTGTTCCGGGTCCCAATATTGCCCAATTCACTTTACTCATATCTTCACCTCATATTATTTTATTTTTTATCTTAATATATATGTTGCAATAATAATGTTACATTTGGAATTACTATAAGCTAAGTAGATATCTAGATGTAAAATGCATAAAATTAATTTCAACATATATATTTAATTTTTAGAAATCACTCTTATACCATTCTCACTTGCAATGATTGCTTTGGTAATAACATTAATAAATAGCGATGTTTCAATAACTCCACATATATTTATTAATTCATCATTAAGCTTTTTTATGTCACTTATATTTTTGAAAGATACATTCATTAATAAATTACCATTATCACTTATTGTAAAACCATCTTTTATATCACTGCTTCTAATCTCTGGTTTTCCACCTAATTCTAATACTTTTCTTTCAACATATTTCAAAGAATCTTTCAATATTTCTAAAACAACAGGTGATTCAAATGTTAGCAATTTCTCAACTTTTGTTTCATCCACAAGAAGAATATATTCATCTGCCATACTGGCAATTAACTTTTCATTTGTATGAATTCCACCGCCACTTTTTAGTGCATTTAAATTTTCATCAACTTGATCACAGCCATCAAATGCAACATCTATCTTTTCCACAAAAGCCGTATGAAGAACTTCTAATCCATTTTCTATGCAAAGCATTTTCGTTTTTACAGAAGGCGTAACTATTTTAAGCTTAAGATCATTATCATCCTTAATATACTCTACTAAATAGGCAATGCTTCTACCTCCTCCAAGTCCTACCGTCATCCCATTTTTTATATATTTCATTGCTTCTTTTGCACAGATTCTTTTTAAATCGTTATCATTCATCTTATATCCCCTCCTTATTAGTCATTATCAAAAAAATAACAAATCACTCACTGACTATTTTCTTTCATATGCTTTGTTTAAATATTCTATAATTTTATAATAATATGATATAATTATTTCGTCAATAATATTTATAACGAAATTTTTTTTCGAATGTGTATTTATTAATAATTTGTCTCATTATTCTAAATTTATGAAATGAGGCACAATAAAAAAGATGTTTAATAGTGGTTTGTACTACTATTAAACATCTTTTTTATTATAGATATCTCACGTATTTTTTAAGGATCTTAGCAATTGGTATGCCTATTATTAATGCTAAAACAATTTGTGCTACATTTCCTGGTATTGATGCCATTGGTGATAGCCAATTTCCATAAAGAATTACTTCAGTAATATAGTACCCAACTATCATCCAAATACCTGATAAAATTCCCGCAATAATATTTGTTACAATATTATTGCCATCTTTATTTTTACTACAAGTAATAGCTCCAATCATATATCCCATAATTCCTCTTATAATAAAAGTAAATGGAGCCCAAAGCGCCCAACCTGAGGATAAATCAAATATCGCCATTCCTACTGCACCTGCTATAGCACCTTTTTCTTTTCCAAAAACAATTGCTGCAATAAATAACATTACAGTTCCTAAATGAACTAATCCACCGCTGGCTACGATTGGTAACCTTACATTTATAAATGCAGTTGCTACAAATACTAGTGCTGTTAATAATGCCGTCTGCACCATATCTTTTGTTTTAAATTTGCTTTTTCCTTTGTTCATTTCCATTTTTCTGCCCCACCTTTATGTATTTTTACAAATTGATATTTATTATAAATTCACTATTTTAATTATATTATTTATGTAAATATTTATTAAATAATTCAACTAATCCTTTATCACTTTTAAAACCTAACTCCTTCAATCCCTTATCAATAACATTTAATGCATAAACTATTTTTTCTTCATGTGCATTTTCCCCCATATGTCCTATTCTTAAAATTTCATTATCATATGGCTTTAAGGATGTTATGATTAGCGTATTGTATTTTTCTAACATATACTGTTTAAGCTTTAGAGCACCTATGCTCTCTGGTATTTTAACTGCTGTAACAGTATTAGAATATCCAACATCTAAAAATAGTTCAAGTCCATATTCTTTCACGGATTTTCTTGTTGCATCAGCTATCTTTTCATGCCTGTTAAGGACATTTTGAATACCTTCTTCTAAGATATTATCTGCAGCTTTACTCAATCCCATAATATCACTTATTGGCATTGTATATGGGAACCATTTATCCTTATAATAATTTTCCCAAATATTTAAATTGCAATAAAAACCTACTATAGGAGTTTTTCTATTTTTCATTGCTGCCTTAGCTCTTTCACTAATACTAACCATTGTTAATCCAGCTGGAGCTGAAAATGCCTTTTGAGATCCACCAAGAGCTATATCAATCTTCCAATCATCAACTCTTATTTCTTCACCACCCATTGCAGAAACAGAATCAACAACAGTTAAAATTCCATATTCACTTAGCAATCTGCATATCTTGGATAAATCATTTAAAACGCCTGTTGGTGTGTCACAATGAACTATTGTAGCATATTTAAAATTATGGTCCTTTTCTAAAAATCCTTTTAATTTTTCTACAGCTATAGCTTTGCTGTAATCATCTGAAAAATATACCCCTTCTCCTCCATAGATTTCAACAAATTCCTTAAAACCTCTTCCATAAATTCCATTATCTAAAACAAGCACCCTATCTCCAGATTCAGTAAGAGATGCACATGCTGCTTCTAACCCCAAAATTCCTTCCCCACTTAATATATAAACAGGATTTTTTGTATTTATTATTTTTCCAATCTTATCACAAGTAATTTTATAAAACTCCACAAACTCTTCATCAACGTCTGGATTTGTTGTTATTTTAGCTCTTTCAAGTCTTACATTTTCTCTCACACTTGTAGGACCAGGAGCATAAACAAATTTGTTATTCATAAATATACCTCCTCTCTTTTCTTTTGCAATTTAATATTTATAAAATATCATATAAAATACAATTAGTAAATTGTATCCGTACAATTTTATGTTGTACTTATAAAACTTATTTATCAAAAATTTATAATAATATTTTTCCACTAAAAAAGAGAAAGTTTTAAACAATAATCTTAAAACTCTCTCTAATATTTAATTTAAATTATCAATATTTGAAGATAAAATCTTTAATCTAAGAGTAATAGCAAATAACAGGAGTACCTACATTAATATTATAATATATAGTCTTTGCTACGTCATATGGTAGGTTCACACATCCATGAGAGCCACTAGTCTTATAAATTTCCCCGCCAAATTCTACTCTCCAATTCGCATCATGAAGACCTATATTTCTATTGAAAGGCATCCAAAAACTAACTGGTGAAGCGTAATCCTCACCTCTTAGTACAGTATCCTGTAACTTAGAATATAGTTTATATACTCCTGCTGGTGTTGCATTACCATTACTTACATTTCCTGTAACAACATCACCTTCTACAACAAGATAACCATCCTTATAGAACCATAAATGCTGTTTTGTCATATCAATCTCCACGTAAGTAGATCCTACATTGCTAAAATAGCTTGCTGCTGATGTCTGCGCATATATAGGATTCTTCGTAATGGTTTGTCCACTTTTTATATTATCAATCAATGCTGAAGTTTCCTGTGAACTATCAATTATCCAGCCATGATTATTACCATCATATCCACCACTAACAGCTATATTATTTCCTAACTCTGTAGTATAAGTATTAGCTAAAGCATCCACATAATCCTTCACTTTTGATTCATCGAGTACAATTTGAAAATTTGCATCTAAACTAATCCAATCCTTTATAGTAGTCCCATCTAAAACCCATGTTAATCCAGCAAATTTATAAGTTATATATGAAGATAAATATTTATTAGCTGTATCCCTAGCATTAATAATCTCTGGTGAAGTTTCAAAACGTGTAGGATTTTCATAACAGTTCTTCGCTTCTAAATCTATTGTTGTCTCTTTATTTTCAATTGCCTTAACTATACTATTATACAATATATCTTTATTAACTTTATTTCCAAGAACTTCTTTTGAGATTACATAGTTATTATTATCATATATTAATCTTGCATTTTGAGGTTCGACTATTTTACTAGTATCAAAACAAGATAGTTTATCTATATAACTCTTTAATAAACTTGAGTCAAAAGAAACTCCCTTAGAATTATCTGCGTCATACTTCAATTTAATATCTTCTCCATTAATCTGTTCTTTAATTCCATCTCTCTCTTCCAATATTAATGTATATTTTTCATTCGATACCTCATTTTCTTGTACATCTTTTGCAAAAACACCTACTGAATTGATGCATGAAATGAACCCCATAATACATAATATGCAAGTAAAATACGTTAATCTTATAAACATCTTATTTAATCTGCTTCTCATATTTTTCTCCCCCTAATATATCATAATTTTTTCCACTTAATATTAATTCACTTCCCTCCCTTAAGCTTATTCGTGAGTCGTAAAAAATCAATTCATAATTATATAGTATTTTTTATCAAATCTCTTTTTGCATTATATACTACTTTCCATTTTTTTACAACTAACCTTTTTCTCTTATTTTAATAAAAATTTATTATTAAAGGACATGAACTTTCATTCATGTCCTTTAACAATATAATTGTATCTTGCTTATTTTATTATAAAACATCATTTCCAGTTATTCTCAAAAATTAAACTTCACTTACATGTCTAGAAGCTTATCTATTGTATCAACAAGCTCACCTACTTCTGGCTTACTCAATTGCGCATCAGCTTTAACTGATTCTCCTTTATGTTTTAATTCCGCTGTGATTAATGATGAGAATATTATAACAGGTAATTTTCTTAGTTTTTCATCTTCTTTTACTTTTCTTGTAAGTGTAAGACCATCCATTTGTGGCATTTCTATATCTGTAATAAGCAATTGCGCTTCACTAGTAAAATTATCTCCTTTTTCTTCTGCCACCCCTTTAAGAAACTCTAATGCTTGCTTACCATCATCAAAAATTTTCAAATTTCTAAATCCTGCTTTTGTAAGAGTATCTTTTAAAAGTTTTCTAATTAAAGCTGAATCATCAGCTAAAATTAATTTCACTCCAGATCTATCCTTATAATCGACTTTTACAATTCTATCTTCACTTATACCAACGCTTGGAGCAATATCTGTAACTATTTTTTCAAAGTCAAGCATAAGTATTACTTTTTCACCTAAAAGTATATTACCAACAGCTAGTGAATTCTCTGATAAATCATCAGGTTTTCTAATTTCACTCCATTTAATACGATGAACTCCTACTATATCATCAATATTGAATGAAACTTTAATTTTATTAAATTCGCAAACTATGACTTTATTCCCAAGCTTTTTAGTTATTTGTTTTGTTAAAATATATTTTAAATCAATTAATGTAAGAATTTCATTTCTACATAATATTAATCCAGCTATCTCAGGCTTAGGATCTGGTAACTTAGTTAAATTTCCTGGCATCTCTATAACTTCTTTGACCTTTACCACATTAATTGCATAATGATTTCCATTTACAATAAATTCAATTATTTCTAATTCTCCAGTGCCTGATTCTAATAATATGTTATTATTCATAGCGCTTCTACCCCTCACTCAAATTTTATATAATGCATAAACTTTATGTATAAGTCAAAAATCGCTCTTTAAATATCATAAAGTTATGTTAATATGTAATTTTATATTTCTTCCTATGTATTTATTATAATAAATACACATATGTCCAACAACTTGTTTCATTCTACATTTTAAACTTAAATGTCTAATTCTATTATCGACAATATATTTTCTTTCTTTATTATAATTATATCATTTATATATAATTAATAGTAACTTTTGAATAGTATATTTATAAACATCCTTTAAATAATTAATTTAATTATAACCATAATAAAAACTGCACTTAAGCTTTAGTATTTCTATATTATTAAGTGCAGTTTGCTTTATTACTACTTCATATTATTTTCCATGTGAATATTTACATCTTATAATTGTACCTTTTCTAAATCCATTATTGCATTATAAATCATTTCTCTTGTTATTTCATAGGGTACATGCTTTATATCCCCTGTTTCCATTGCTTTGTCGAGAACTTTATTGATATCTTTTTCTTCCACTTCAATATCAGCTAAACAGGTTGGAAGTCCAAGACTCTTATTGAATCTATAAACTCTATCACGTTCTTCAAATTGCTTATCACATGTAAGCATAACTAAAACACCATAAGAAACTACTTCGCCATGCAAATGATTTTTTTCTATATTTTCTAATGTAGTACATCCATAATATACGGAATGTGCAAGACAGCTATTATAGTCATTTATTACAAGAACTGATACAAGTCCCGTAGTGATTATTATATTAAGGATTACTTGTTCTAATTCCTTTGATACTCTGTTAGCTTTAACATCTTCATAAGCTTTTTTACCATACTTTAAAAGCGGTTCCACACAATTGCGGCTTATATCAACGCCTAAAAGATTAGTGTGATCAAGTTCATCTCCTCTTGAAGAAAATGTACATTCATATTCTTTAGACAATGCATCCCCAATACCTGCCCAAATAAAATTACTTGGAGCTTCCGCTATTATTTTTGTATTTATGAAACAATGTAAAGCTGGTTTTTTAGGGAAATATAATTCCTTAAATACATGTTCACTATCGTAAATTACTGTTGTCGCTGTTATTGCTGCACAATTTGAAGCTATAGTAGGGAATACGAACAATGCCTGTCCAGTTTGATCGCACATTGTTTTACTTGTATCAATACTTCTTCCACCACCTACTGCAAATATCATATCTGCATTCACTATTGCTCTATTATTCTTAAGCATTTCAACATTTTCATATGATGAATCTCCTCCAAACCATACGAAATCAATTATTTCTATATTTGAACCTTTAACCCCTTCTAAAATAGCTTCTTTGGATTTTTCTATTGCTGTTTTTCCTCCAATAACTACTGCTTTCTTTCCATAAGGTTCACAGATCTTTGGAACTTCATTATAAACCTCCTCTCCTATACTATAACTTGGTAAATATACACTATAATTACTCATTTTTTTGCCCCCTGATTATTTATATTATTTTTTATCCGATAGCTAGCATCCGTAACACTCCCTCTTCTTGAAGTGGGAGATAACGGCTGCACGCTCCTGGATAAGTTCAACTAAATTCAGCTGGAGTATAAAACTCCACCTGAAAAGTTTCACTTTATAAAAAAGGCTTTGTCTCTATTATTTTAGAGACAAAGCCTAAGACTCTGCGGTACCACTCTACTTGTTACAAAAAAGTAACCTCTCGAACAAAATATCTCTAGGAACCCCTATTTAATATTCGACAATATAACGGTTGCTACCGGTCATGCTTACACAATAATAATATCTTCAGCTAACTACTCATGAGTGATTTTCAATTCTTTCACAAATCTTATCTCTCAGCAAATGATAAGTTCTCTGCTAAATGCTATAGAATTTACTTTTCTCAATCTTCGTATTTATTGTTTAACTTTTCCATAATTATAGACCTGAATTTTCATGCTGTCAAGAAGTTCAAGTAACTTGTAACTTCTAACCACATTATTTTATTGCTGCCTAATACTTAATAGTTTATTTTTTAACTGCTCCTCGATATTATGTAACTCTACTTCAGCAGCCTTACGCTTCTCTCGGCCTTCTGTTTGAATGCGAAGTACTTCGTCAAGAGTTGTGATTAATGATTCATTAGTATTTTTAAGAGTTTCAATATCTACAATTCCTCTTTCAGACTCCTTAGCAGTTTCTATAGTTGACATTTTTAAAGTTTCTGCATTTTTACGTAAAAGTTCATTAGTCATATTTGTCACTTCATTTTGAACCTTAACTGCATTGTTAGAATGTGCTACTCCTAGGGCAAGTACAATCTGACTCTTCCAAAGGGGAATAGTATTAACGATAGTAGATTGTATTTTCTCAGACATTAGAGAATCATTATTCTGTACTAATCTAATTTGAGGTGCCATTTGGAGAGAAATCATTCTAGTTAATTCTAAATCATGAATTTTCTTTTCAAAGCGGTTACAAAGAGACATAAAATCATTTGTTGCCTGTGCATCCTCTGGTAGTCCACTTATTCTTGCTCTTTCCGCTAAAACTGGCAGTTCTTCTTTTTCTAATTTTTGAAGTTTCTTCTTTCCTGCTAATATATACATTGAAAGTTCTTTAAAATACACCTTATTTATTTCATACATCTTATCTAGCATTGCAACATCTTTTAAAAGTTGTATTTGATGATTTTCAAGTGAACTGCAAATTTTATTTATATTCCCTTCAACCTTTTCATACTTTGCTCTCATATGAGAGACTTTTTCTGAAGTTTTCTTAAATAAACCAAAGAGCCCTTTTTTCTCTTCACCTGCATCAAAATTTTTTAATTCAACTACCACGTTAGATAGCATTTCTCCTACTTCACCTAAATCCTTAGTCTTTACATTATTTAAAGCTGTCTCAGAGAAATCTGCGATCTTCTTTTGCGCTCCTACCCCATACTGCAAAATTGAATTTGTATTAGTTATATCAATTTTCTCCACAAATTCATCTACCATCTTTTTTTCTTCTACTGTTAAATTACCTTCATCAAAAGCTTCTGTCTGATTTATCTCTTCCTTTACCTTAGAAATTGGTGCTTCCTTTTTAAAAGGTTCAAAGGTTAAGCTTGGTGTAACTTCAATATCTTCTTTAAATTCATCATTCACTTTTAATTCCTCCTTCTCATGGTTAGCTATTTTCTTTCCTGGTGATGTATACTATTCTTTCTCAAAATCTTTTTTAGTTAATCCTTCCTGCGTAAATAGTGTCTCAAGAACTGAAATATCTGTAGATATATCTAAAGCAATTTCTTCAAATAAATCATCTAATAATTTTTCAAAAGCAGTATTTATGCTATCTATAGCTTTCTCTATTTCACTTTTTGCATTTTTTATATTATCTCCTTGAACTGTCTGCTCAGTTAATTCCTTATACGCATTTACTAATTTCAAGGTCATTGGAAGATAGTGATTGATAAACTTATTAACTTCTGTCAGCTTTCGAGGATTATGTTCGATATTTCTAAAAATTTGACTTACAATATTTTTAAGCTTATTTAACTTTTCTGAAACTTCCTTCTCCTGTATACAATCACTTACGTTTCCTATTTCTTCAATATAATTTTTTCCTATTTCAATGGTATCTCTTAACGCTTTCTTTGCTGGGTCATTTATTTCTTCTTTTAATTCATTTTCTCTTCTTAGTTCTTCTTCCTCGCGTTCCTTCAGAGCTTTTTGAGCATTCAGATAATTTTCATAAGTTTCATTATTTAACATAAAGTAAGTCTGCTCATCATCTATATGTGCTTGTGGGAACATATCCAATTCAATCATCTTTTTTAAATCTTTGACAACAAATTTATTTTTCATTCTAATTGACTCGGCTAATTCTTCAATTGAGCAATAATATTTTCCGCCAAGACAAGTAACGTATTCCTTAAAACGCTTCACTCTCTTCCTCAAATATCTTCCTCTTAAGGTCAAAACTACACTTGCTGAAAAAAAAGCCACCATAATTCCAAGACTAACATAATTAAAAGTTGCGAATCCCACCATAATTGATGTAAGTATTGAATAAACAATTAACAAAATTCCAAGAGTTCCGCTTCCAATTGCTCCAAATACGGTATATAAGATACCAGATATACTTCCAACAGGTCTTTTAGCTATATACATATCTTTAGTCTTCTTATCTTTTATAGTTATATTATTAAACTCTTCATAATTATCATTTACTTTATATTTCAGTTTTTTATTTAAATGATGTGATTTATCTTTAATCTTTATTTTAACTTCATTTATGGTGCTTTCAGTTTTGTCATTAATATCTTTTTTTATTCCCGCAAAATCTATAGCATCAAATGCATTTTTAACGGTATCCCTAATTTGATCTTCTAAATTAGAAAAATCTTTTCTGCCCATGCTCTTTCCTCCAAATTATTTTCTTACAATTTGCAATATTATATGAACACAATATAGAATAGAACAACAAATAACCTTATTAAACTCGCAATATTTCTTGTAATTGTCATAATATTTTTGCTTTATTATATCTCATTCCCGTACAAATTACAATTTGTTGCAAATCATTCTTTTACTAAATAAAGCTCAATAAAAAAATAACAAGTATATTTTTTATCATTCTACATCGCTTATATACCGAGCTATTTATTTTCACATATCTAAAGGAAAATACTTATAAAAGTATCGTAGCAAATCTTCTATTATCTAATTCATTTTCCTTTACGTATTGAAGAATATCACTTAAATAAGTCTTATCATGTTCAATTTCTTTTGTTAAGGATTGAATAAACCTTATTATATCATCTATTGAAATTGTCCCTTTGTAAAGATACTGTCCTACAATATAAAATCTTATATATGAAAATCTAATTAGCATCATAATATAGTCATTTATTAATATATCACTTTCTGAAAACGGAAAAAGTTCTTTAAACATGTGATTAACTAAATAATTTTCAAAAATGTAACTATAATTTCTAAAGATATTTTCTTTACATATATCATAAGCTTTTAGAAAAGCATCTGAGTTTTCCATTAAGCTTTCATGCTCGTTAAACCTGAATCCAAGCATAACTTCTTTCATTCTTTCTTTGAAATAATCACTATAATTACCTTCAAATATATTTAGTTTTTCTAGCATATCCCTAAAAAATGATAATTGAAGCATATAATTCATTCTATTTCTTTTGAACTCCCCACCAAAAAAATCTATATTATATCTATTTATAAATTGAACTACATTATTGTAGTCATAACATAATTCCTTTCTTATAATTTCTAAAAAGCTGCCAAGAATATATAATCTTTCACTTAATTCAAATTTTCTATTTTTTATTATTTTTATACTAATGTCTCTTATCTCTTTTATATATTTAAGATTTGTATCTTTAATAGCCTTATCATCAGTAATAATACTTACTGATATTGCATGCTTTCCTAAAGTACCTTCAGCTTCTTCAAACTCTATTCCCTCTCTTTTTAAAAGTATAATTCTTGCAGCTTCTATGCATGAAATATCAAGAGACATTTCATAATAATCATCTATTTTATTTATAATTCTTGGAAAAGTAGCACAGACACTTGATAAATATTCTTCTCCTAATTTCAATTGAATAGAACAATATCTATCTTTATCTAAAAATGGACACTTATTATCTTTCAATTTTATCTGACCATAATCAATATTAATGTTTTTGCAATTATCTCTAATAAATACATTTTTATTAACATATTTATTAGTTCTTTTGTCCTGTATTTTCTTATATTGTTCAAAAGTTGTTTTATCAATGTGTATATCCCATCCACCACAGCAATTGTCTTCACACATTCCACCAATGCACCTGAATTCCTTAAAATATTCGGGGCATCTCAATTTAATATTTTCTCTCACTTTTCATCTCCTAATATATCAGGCACGATCAAAAAAATAACAACCACATCTAACAGTATATTTTTAATGCGATTTATCATAATATTTAAAAGTACCTTTTATTTTTCTATATATATTATATAATATTAACATAATATATTTTAGGGGGAATTTTCTATGCATAATACACTTACAAAAGAGAATATGAACAAATTAGAAGAAGAATTAGAATATAGATTAACTGTAAAAAGAGCTGAAATAGCAAAAGAAAAATTAATAGCTGCTGCACATGGTGATAGGTCTGAAAATGCAGAATATAAAGAAGCTTGCGCAAATTATAGAGAAAATGATAACAGAATTCAATATTTAATGACTATGATTTCAACAGCAACTGTAATAGATGATGAACATGTGGATAAATCTGTGCTAGGAATTAACAGTAAGGCTAAAATTAAATTTATAGAAGATGACGATGAAGCTGTTGTTACTTTAGTAACAACTATGGATTTAGACCCTGAAAATATGCTTATAAGTATAGAATCAGATTTAGGAAAAGCGTTATTCGGTAAGAGTATTCATGATGTAGTTGAAGTTGAAGCTCCTGGTGAAAAATACACAGTAGAGATATTAGATATATTATAAAGAATACTTTCTTACACAAAAACCCATAACAACACATTTCTGAATTGCTATGGGTTTTAGCTTTAGTAGTGAAGAATAGCCACAAACTACTCCACTCTTTATTGCTCTAATTCATCTGCAAATACTCTTTCAATATGCATTGCAAGGTATCCAATTTCAACAGCTTTAATTTCTCTTTTTAATTCCTTACCTAATTTTTTGCATATTCCTTCAGCAATTTCAAATGATTTTGGAAATCTTTCACTAATGTAATCATTCATATCAAGCTTTATTGTTTCTCCTTTTAACATCCTTGCCGCCATGTATTTGATATGGTTCATAAGACGATTATAGGATAATGATTCGATATCTATTTTCTTTCCTGTACTCTCTTCAATGGACGTAATACATGACCTAACTAACGTTGCTATTTCCATTGCTTGTGATACTTTTTCATTTCCCAGACTTGAATGAATATGAATTGCTATATAGCCGATCTCATCTTCATTTATTTCAATTCCTTCTATCTCTTTGATGATATCCTTTCCTTTACATGCCACCTCATATTCTTCTGGAAATAAAGCTCTAATATCTTGCGTTAACGGATTACTAATTTGTTCATTATTTTTTATTCTTTTTACTGCAAATGCAATGTGATCTGCAAGTGGGCATAAAATATTCACGTCTACTTTTTGAAATTTCTTTTCTGCTTCCATAATGATATTATTCGCAATTTCTAAGATCTGAGGCTCTATATTATTTATTATCTCTTTCGTAAGTCCTCTTTCAGTTTCCTGCTGCAAAAGATATATATGTGCATTTTCTGGAGCTTCAATACGTTCATTGACCTTTTTCCCAAAACCTATACCTTTTCCAAGCAAGATATACTCTTTATAGTTATCCATGTTTATAGCGAGCACACCGTTATGATTTAGTGCTTTTATCACTCTGAACATTTTATGCCTCCCCTTTTTTATTTATTATTTAAATATATCAACTGCAATTAAAGCTTCTCCAGCTTTAATATTACCAGTTTTTAATAAGCGCACTTTTTGATTGTTATTTAATGCAGTGCAAATGCATGGTGATGCAATAGACGGTGCATTATTCTTTATGAATTCTAAATCAAAACTTAACATTTTATCCCCAGTTTTTACTTTATCTCCCTCTTCCACATAAGTTTCAAAGGCCTTTTCATCAAGTTTTACTGTATCTATTCCTATATGAATGAGTAGCTCAAGTCCATCAGTTGTTGTTAACCCCACTGCATGTTTTGATGGGAATACAAAACTTATTACTCCATCTGCTGGAGCTATGACATTTCCATCACTTGGAACAATGGCAGCCCCATCTCCCATTATCTTGCTTGCAAATACCTCATCAGGTACTTCAGACAAATCTTTTACTTCACCTGTTAATGGGCTATTTAAAATTATCGTACTTATAATTTTTCCTTGAATTTGTTTTTTAATATCTTTATCAATATTTTTTTCTGATTCTTTTTCTATTACTGTATGGCTAGTAACTTCCTCATCTTGTGCTCCATTCAAATAATCTTCTAGATTTGATTTTATAACAGTTACTCTTGGTCCATACATTATTTGAACACCTGACCCTCTGTGAAATACTCCTGATGCTCCAGTTTGCTTTAATAAATCTTCATTTACCAATTCGGCGTTATGTATTGTACACCGTAATCTAGTTACACAGCAGTCAACATCAGAAATATTTTTCTTTCCTCCAAGACCTCTGCATATCATAGCTGAAAGTTCATCTACTTCTTCATTTTGAGCATTCTTTCTTTCTTCTACATCCCTTCGGGTATAAAGTTTAACTTCATCAGAATCTTCACGGCCTGGAGTCTTTAAATTAAATTTCTTAATTAAGAAAGTGAATAATAAATAGTATACTACAAAATATATAATTCCTACAACTACAATCCATATCCAGCTTGTTTTGGCATTTCCTTGCAAAATACCAAATAAGAATAGATCAATAAATCCCCCAGAAAAAGTCATACCTACTCCAACACCTAGAATATGCATTAGCATATAAGCAAGTCCTGCAAGCGCACAGTGAACTACATATAATGCTGGTGCTACGAATAAGAATGTATATTCAATTGGTTCTGTTATACCAGTAAGCATTGAAGTTAATGCTGCTGATAATAATAATCCACCTACCACTTTTCTTTTTTCAGGTTTAGCACATTGATACATAGCTAGCGCTGCCCCTGGCAAACCAAATATCATAAGCGGAAATTTTCCTGACATAAACCTTGTTGCTGAAACACTAAAGTGTGTTATTCCTGGAGTCCCAAGTTCTGCAAAAAAAATATTTTGGGCACCTTCAATAACTTTTCCACCTACTTCAGCTGTACCTCCAACGGCTGTCTGCCAGAATGGTAAATAAAATACGTGGTGAAGGCCAAACGGTATTAATAAACGTTCCATCAATCCGTAAACCCATGTTCCTGCATAACTTGATGCAAGTACTAGATCTCCAACTTTGTAAATAACAGCTTGAACTGGAGGCCAAATATAAAACATTAAAATTCCAACTATTAAATAAGCAATTGAACTTATAATCGGAACAAATCTACTTCCACCAAAAAATGATAATACTTGTGGTAATTCAATTTTATAAAACTTATTATGTAATTCTGCTGTACCAAGCCCCACTATAATCCCACCAAAAACCCCCATTTGTAATGAAGTAATTCCAAGTACTGAAGTTGATGCACCAGTTAAAAGAGCCTCTGTTCCACCATGAATTTTAATCATGGCACCAATTGATGCATGCATTATAAGAAATGCAATTCCTGCTGCTAACGCTGCAACTTCTCTTTCCTTCTTAGACATGCCTATTGCTACACCTATTGCGAATATTAAAGGTAGATTTTCAAATACAATGTTTCCTGAATCATTCATTACTGAAAGAAGTGCGTTGACAAATGTGCCAGGTCCAATTAAACCTGCAAGTCCATAAGTATCCAGCATTGTTTTATTAGTGAACGACTCACCTATACCTAAAAATAAACCTGCTACTGGTAAAATAGCAATCGGAAGCATAAAAGATCTTCCTACACGTTGCAAAACACTAAAAATATTATCTTTCATAATTCTTCTCCTTACCTGAGATCTTTTTTGCACATTTTAGATGCCTTATGCCTTTTACGTGCAAAAAAGCATTAACTAACATAAACATCTTCAATAAATATTTATGTATAGTTAATGCATACCTACCAGTTACATACTATATCATTTATTTCACTCTAGCATATCTATAACTGCATGTCAATGTTTTCATTGTAAACTTTTGGACATACTTTAAATTTATTTTTTTCTATTTATTCACATTACTGTAATACAATTAATTTTACTTTTAGTATTAACTTCACTAATTACTATTTCTTATTTTTAGATGATATATCAATCCACACTGCCAATAGTAATATTAATCCTTTAACAATATATTGCCAAAACGTTGGTGTATTCATCATACTCATACCATTATCTACACTTGCCATTACAAGAGCACCTATTAATGCTCCAGCTACTGAACCACTACCACCGCTTAAGCTTGCACCCCCTATAACACAGGATGCTATTGCATCTAGTTCTGCATTTTGACCAGCTGCAACTGAACCTGCATTTAATCTAGCTGTTAATAATATACCTGCTATTGCCGCAAGTAAACCGACCATTGAGTACACAACTATAATATGTTTCTTTACATTTATTCCTGATAATCTTGCAGCGTCTCTATTTCCGCCTATTCCATAAACTCTTCTTCCGAATATAGTTTTTGTTCCTATAAATGATAAGATTAATGCCAAAACTAACATTATAAATGCTGGTATTGGAAATCCTTGATAATCATTTAAAATTAATACTAATACTAATGATACGACTCCAATTGCTACTATAATCAAAACATCAAAAGTCATTGGTTTAACTGCAATGTTATATTTAATCTTGTTTTTTCTATTATTTAAGACTAAATATGCTGCACCTGCAACTGCTAGAACTACTAATAAGTATCCTAAAACTGTTGGCAAATATCCTTGTCCTATTACTTTAAAATCGTTTGTAAGTGGTGCTACAGTATTTCCATTAGTAACTCCTATTAATACACCTCTGAAAATAAGCATACCTGCTAAGGTAACTATGAAGGATGGCACATTTCTAAATGCTATCCAATATCCATTCCAAGCTCCTATGATTATCCCAAGTATTAATGTTATTACTATAGTTGGTACAGCTGAGAAACCTAGCCAAACGTTTAGTATTGCTGCAATTCCTCCAAGTAATCCGAGAGTTGATCCTACTGAAAGATCTATCTCTCCTAATATAATTACAAAAACCATACCTATTGCAAGTACTCCTGTAATTGACATTTGTCTAATTAAATTGGATAAATTTCTTGTTGACAAAAAGTTTCCTCCTGTCAAAACGGTAAATAAAAGCCATATTGCTACTGTTGCTATTAATATTGTTGTCATCTTAGATTTAAATATTACATTTAACCCTGACTTCTTCACTTTCTCTGAATCTACACTCTTACTTAATTGCATTTTATACCCCTCCTACAGAAGTTATAGTCTCTTCGTTCTTAATCACATTTTTATCCTCGTTTTTATTGCCTACAGAATATTTCATAATCATCTCTTGAGTTAAATTGTTATTCTCCAAGCTTGCCTTTATTTCACCCTCATTCATTACTAGAATTCTATCACTAATTCCAAGCACCTCTGTTAATTCAGATGAAACCATTATTATAGATATTCCTTGTTTAGCCAATTTAAATATCAATTTATAAATCTCATACTTTGCCCCAACATCAATTCCTCTAGTTGGTTCATCTAATATCAATATTTTAGGTTCAGCTAAAAGATTTTTGGCGAGTATTACTTTTTGTTGATTACCACCACTTAAATTTTTTATTGGTAATTCTGTTGATGCAGTCTTAATCTTTATATCGTCAATATATTTAAGAATATCCATCATTTCCTTATCATTATCTATTACATTAAGCGGCTTTTTATATTTTATGAGATTACTCATTGTTATATTTTTAGCCACACTCATTCCAGCAATTATTCCATCTTTCTTTCTATCTTCTGGAACCATAGCTATTCCTTTACTCAATGCTTGTCCTGGATTTTGGATATTAACTTTTTTTCCCTCATAATATATTTCACCATTTTTTTCGCCTTGGAAGCTGCCATATATACTTGCAACCATTTCGGTTCTGCCTGAACCTACTAATCCTGAAATTCCAAGTATTTCTCCACGCCTTAGGGTAAAATTAGCATTTTTTACTCTTTTTATATTTCTATTAAAAGGATCAAAAACATTAAAATTCCTTACTTCAAAAAATACTTCTCCTATATCATGTTCTTCTCGTGGAAATAAATTTTTCATTTCTCTTCCGACCATCATTTGCACTAATTTATCTTGATTTATTTCTTTAACAGGTACTTGACCTATTGTTGCCCCATCTCTAATTACTGTAACATTGTCACATATTCTTGTAACTTCATTTAATTTATGCGATATATAAATGCATGTAACTCCGTCTTTCCTTAAGTCGTCTAGTATTTCCATTAAAACCTCGACTTCACCCTCACTTAGTGATGCTGAAGGCTCATCAAGGATTAGTAATTTTGCATTTTTAGACAAAGCTTTTGCAATTTCAACTAATTGCTGATGACCAATTCCCAAATCGCCAGCTCTAGTAAGCGGACTAATGTTAAGCTTAACTCTTTTTAATAATTCATTTGTTTTATTTAATTGTTCACTAAAACTTATAATTCCGTGACTATTAATTTCATTTCCTAAAAAAATATTTTCAGCTATTGATAGCTGCTTAATAATAGCTAATTCTTGGTGAATAATTGCTATGCCTGCTTTTTCAGAATCTCTTATACCTACTTGCTTAAGTTCTTTTCCTTCGAAAACTATTTTCCCCGAGTATGAACCAACAGGATATTCTCCACTTAAAATTTTCATCAGAGTGGATTTTCCTGCTCCATTTTCACCACAAAGCGCATGTACTTCTCCTTGTTTTACTCTCAAAGTTACTCCATCTAATGCTTTTACTCCAAAAAATTCTTTAACTATATCTGTCATTTCTAAAATATACTCACTCATGAAATACATCTCTCCTTTCTATATTAGGGCTTAAATTTATACTTTAAGCCCTAATATGTTATTTACTTACTTGGTCTTTTATCTTCTGGTACATTTTTATATACATCTTCAAACTTTTGGAAGCCATCTTTTACAACAGTATCATTCATATTATCTGCTGTTACTGCTATTGGAGTAAGTAATACAGATGGAACATCTTTTTGTCCATTATTTATTACGTTTCCATTAGTTTCAACATTTTCACCTTTACCCATTTTTACAGCTAAATCAGCTGCTTGTGTAGCAAGATCTTTAATAGGCTTATATACTGTCATTGTTTGAGTTCCTTCTACAACTCTTTGACATGCTGCCAAATCAGCATCTTGTCCAGAAATTGATACTTTTCCTGCTAAGCCTTGTCCTTGCAATGCTTGTATTGCTCCACCAGCAGTACTATCATTTGAAGCGACAACAGCATCGATATTATTATTATTTGCAGTTAATGCATTTTCCATTATATTCATAGCTTCTTCAGCTAACCAATCTTTTGCCCATTGGTCTCCTACTATTTTTATATCACCTTTATCTACAAGTGGTTTAATTATATTCATTTGCCCTTGTCTAAATAACTTTGCATTATTATCTGTTGGAGAACCTCCCATCATGAAATAATTTCCTTTTGGAGTTTTATCTGTAATTGCTTTTGCTTGCAATTCTCCTACTTTAACATTATCAAATGATATATAATCATCTAAGTCACTGTTAGTAATCAACCTATCATAAGCTAAAACTTTTATTTTATTTTGATGAGCTTCATCTACTATAGGTGCTATTGTCTCTCCATTATGTGGTATTATTACTAATACATTTACTCCTTGAGAAATAAGATTTTCACATTGAGACATTTGTGTTGGGTCATCACCATTTGCAGATTGGAAAACAACCTCTGCACCAAGCTTCTTAGCTTCTTCTTCAAAAATATCTTTATCATGCTGCCATCTTTCAAGTCTTAAATCATCAAAACTTACACCAATCTTTATTTTTTTGTCTCCACCACTAGCAGCTGTTTGCGTACTATTCTTAGCTCCACATCCTGTTAATGCTGAAAATATCAATACTCCACTTAAAGCTAGACCTAATAATTTAATCATCTTTTTTGATTTCATATTCTTCTCCCCTTTTTGCTTTTCTCTAATTTACAATTAAAATTATATTTTATTAAGAAAACGTTTAAAATGGATTTATTTGCTGAGTTCTATCTTTATATTGCTGTTTTAGAATAGCAATTATTTACCATTAAAATTACTAAAGAATAAAAAATAACCTAGATTAAATCTCATTCATAAGATATTAACCTAGATTATTTTAAAAAACTTAATCTCGCTAAGTAATATTTTGTTTTCTAAACATTACAAAAACTCTAAAAACTGATATTGTCAATTAGCACTGCTCTTGCTGGAGCTCCTTCTGTTCCCTTTACCTTAAGAGGAAGTGCACAAAGTAAATATTTGCCTTCTTTAATATCTTTTAATCTCAATCCTTCTAATATTGTTATATCATTACCTAATATAGCCTTGTGAGATTCATGATTTGGCTGAGCTCTTTCAATTCCTAAAACATCCATACCTATTCCCTTTATTTTTTTGTCTCTCAAATATTCAGCTCCTGTTTTTTCAAGAAATACAAAATTTTCATCAAATTCATCTTTAAAAGAGTCTTTAGTTTTAAATATTACAAAATCACCTTCCTGTATATCAAGATCTTTTATATCTTTATCTGTAACTCTTTCTTGAACAGAAGTAAGGTCAAAAACCTTGCATGGAGTAATGCACTTATATAAGTCTATATTTTCTATTGTATCTCCTCCCTCTATCATATGAAGTGGAGCATCTAAATGAGTTCCTGTATGTGTATCTAACTCAATACGTGTCTCATAATAAGAATTTGCTTCATAATTAGCAGTCACAATAACCTTTGGTTTTTTCTCCTCTTTATTTTTATAAACCGGCATGTCCTTGTGAATTAACATCGAAATATCATAGATTTTCATAAAAATTCCTCCTCTTTCATCAAGTTGTTATGCAATATCAATGTTTTTCAGATTCCCTTTATGCACAATCAAAAACAACAAACGTTTTCAACGAATAAGCAATGTTTTCTCTAACTATGCTATTAAAATTAAATTTCAATTATATTGTTGAGAAACCATTATTATAAATTATAACTTATTTACTTTTCCTTAATCAACATTGTTATTAAAATTATTCATCTTAATTTAGTGATGTTTCCAAGTATACCCTTATCAATAATTTTTATCTGATAATGAAATCATTAAGAATACTACTACAAAAAGCATGTTAGGCTAACTTTTATTATTACCTTAATAAAAGTTAGCCTAACGTGATTTAATATAGTAAAATTTTGCTCTAATTTAATAAAATTCCAGTGATTAGACACAAAACATTAACTTTATAGATATGCAACATATGAACTAGACTTATCTATAGAATTATTATTTATAATTGCTGAACTTTTGTGTGTCTTTATACCAGAAATTACATACATATTTGTGCAATAGGCATTTGAAATTGAGCTGCTCTAAAGTTATTAGTGAAAGGTTGTTCCATTTGCTGCTTGTCCTCAACTTGTTTGAGGAACATGC
>NZ_LZZL01000086.1:0-21835 GCF_002006495.1 Clostridium sp. BL-8 | reverse complement strand
TCTATATTTCCATCTGGAAGCCATCTTGCTAAATCTCCTGTTCTATACATTTTAGTTCCTGGCTCAAATGGATTATCAATAAACTTCTCTCTTGTAAGTTCTTCCCTGTTTAAATATCCTCTTGCAAGTCCATCTCCAGCAACACACAACTCTCCTGCTACCCCTATTGGCACTAGACAATTATTTTCTCCTAATATGTATACTTTAGAATTACTAATAGGCTTTCCTATTGGTATATTATTTTCATAATCCTTATCAATTAGAAATGTAGTTGAAAATGTAGTATTTTCAGTAGGTCCATATCCATTTATCACCGTTATATTTTTGTTCATATTTCTTACCAAATTTATATGCTTAGGTGATAATACATCTCCTCCTGCCAATAAATATTTAAGGCCATTAAATATCTTTGGATTATACTGAGATAATTGAGTAAACAATGCTGAGGTAAGCCATATTGCTGTTATCTTATATTTATGTAAGGCTTCTTCTAACATTTCAGAACTTAAGATTACATCCTTGTTAACAAGATATAATCGAGCACCATTTAGTATAGCTCCCCATATTTCAAGAGTTGAAGCATCAAATACTATAGATCCTGTTTGTAATATACGATCTTCCTCGCATAAATTCATATAATTAGTATTTTTAACAAGCCTAACCACACTTCTGTGTTCAATTAAAACTCCCTTAGGTTTTCCTGTAGTTCCAGAAGTGTATATAACATATGCTAAATTATCAGCTTTATTTACATTGTTTAAATTACTACTTTCTTTTTCATATAACCTATCATTTTCTAGATTTATAACCTGAACATCATAATTTATATTTTTTAATAATTTATTTTGTGTTAAAAGTATTTTAGTTTTACTATCCTCTAACATATATTTTATTCTATCTTCAGGATATTCAGAGTCTATTGGTAAGTATGCTCCACCAGCTTTTAATATTCCTAACACTCCTATTATCATCTCTAGAGATCTATCTACCATGATCCCTACTATCGTTTCTTTCCCCACTCCCTTTTCTCTTAAAACTCTTGCTAAGGAATTTGACTTTTCATTAAGCTCCCTATATGTTAATTTCTTATCCTCATATACCACTGCTATACTGTTTGGTGTTTTTTCTGTCTGCTCTTCAAATAATTGTTGTATTGTCTTATCTCTTGGATATTCTGTATCTGTTTTATTAAATTCATTTAATAACTTGATTTTTTCTTTATGACTTACGCACTCTAATCCATCAAGATTAATATCAATGTTTTCTAAAACTTTATCTATAATGATATTGAATCTATCATAAATTCCCTGAATATCCTCTTCACTAAATAGACTTGTTCTATAGTCAAAGGACAGGTTGATGCGGCCATTTTCCTCTAAATCTCTTGCGATAATCTTCAATGGTTCATATTGATATCCACAATATTTATCAGTTAATTGAACCAATGTATCGCCAATAACCTTATCCTCACTTTGGAAGCTGTAATTTAAATATGTAAATACAATTTCATATAAACTCTCATAACCTTTTTGATTTAATTTCAAATCTCCTACTAGAATGTCATATGGATATTTTTGATGCTTGAATGCTACTCTCATTTCATTATCAACATCAGCAATTAATTCCTTAAAGGATTGTTTTTCACGGAATGTATATTTAAATGGCATTGTACTCACAAACATACCTACACCATTTCTTTCTCTTTTACCAGACCTGTTTAATATCCCTGTTCCTATAGTAATGTTTTTCTTTGAATAGGTTTTTCTTAAATACAAATTTAAGACTGCTATAAAGAAAGTATTTAAAGATGAATTGAATTGATTGCAAAATCCTCTTATTTTCATAGATTTCTCTATATTTATATCAAAGCCTATTCTCTTGCCTTCAATATTATCATCTTTTGCATCATCAATTAACATATCAGGCAATTCAGTAAACTTTTCATTCCAATACTCTTTGTCTTTTTTAAATCTTTCTGATGCTATGTATTTTTGTTCTGATGCTATAAACTCAGTATATGAATATTCAATATTATTATCTATAGCTTCATTATTAATCATCTTATTATAGATATCACAGAATTGACTTGAAACAACGTTAAGAGACCAGCCATCTGCTATTATATGATGAGCTTTTAAATAAACGTAACTCTGCTCGTCTCCTAAATTAAATAAAGCCATATAGTACAACTTATTACTATATAGTGGAATCTGTTTTTTAAAATCTTCATCAGTCCATTTCTTTAACTCTGTAAAATTCTTAAAATAAAAGCGATCAATTTTTTCTTCCTTATATTCGTCTATATACTGTTTAACATCATTATTTTCAAGTGCAAATCTAAATCTAAAACCTTCATTTTTCTCCATTATAATATTCATTACTTTGTTTAAGATATCAAAGTCAACGGTTTTACTAATTTTCAGCAATCCACCAATATTACATAAAGAAACATCCGATATTAAGTTTTGTACATACCATATTCTCTTTTGTGGATGTGTTAAATCATAAAAAGTTTTATTATTCATTTTTCTCATACTCCTATCTTTTTTAACCATTAAAACTAGCACTTTGTTTTTCTTGTTATATTTCAATAATTCTTTAACGTACTACTATGAATATATAGTCACATAATGAAAAAATTTAGTAAATATATATATCCTTAAACACAAAAAATTACATATTAAAAGTATATATGGCATGTTTTTCATCTTAATTCTTAAAAACTTACTTTTTATGCTTAAATTTGTCGTTTGAATTCTGTTGTTTAATATTTTTGTAAATGCAATTCATAATATATAAAATAGTCTCTATTTCATAAAAATCTGAAGAGGCTTATTGGGGTAGCAAATGATATTCTAAATGAAAAAGATCGCAAATTTATTTCTAAATTGCGATCTCATCTTATAATCCATATTATATTGTTTATTTACGCCTCTTCATTAATTAAATTCTGATCTTGAATTAAATTCGTTAGACTGTTTTTTTCATAGTCATAGCTTATAAACTTTTTGAAAGATTTTATAAAAATAAATGGAACAACTATGGCAATTATTACAACAAAAGAAGCAGACATGATAATCCTTATTGAAATAAAATCAGCCAGAACACCACCAAGAACCATAGCTATAGGAGTAAGTCCCTCACTAGTCATGCTCATAAATGCCATTACCTTTCCTCTCATTTCCTGAGGGGTTGCAGCTTGTGCTGTAGATATCAAAATAACATTTACAATTGAATTAAAAAATCCACCCAAGACTAAAAATATCATCATAATTGCAAAAAAAGACTGATTTACTGCAATAATAAGACTTGAATTATACACCACAATTGAAATTATAAACATTTTTAACCTTCTAGCAGGAGGAATGGAAATAGCAGACAAAAATAAGAATCCAATCATTGCTCCTCCCATAACACACGCCATTGCAATTCCATATTTCCCAGCTCCAAGATATGGAGTTTCCTGAAATAACGGTAAGAAAAGAACCATTGAAATATATGAAAAAAAGTTTAGGGCCGCAGCCATAAATAATATGTATCTTAATCCTTTAAGTTTCCACATGAACGAAAAACCATCCTTCATATCCTTTAAAAAATTCTGCTCACTCTTCTTTTCTACCCTTGGAATACTTATGAAAAATATTGAAATTCCAGAAAAGAAATATGATAATCCATTAAACAAGAATAGAAATGGAGCACCAACTATCTGAAAAAGAAATCCTCCAGCTACATTCCCTACCATATTTGCCCCAGTATTCACAATTGCAAGCATGGAATTTGCATTTTCCAATCTTGAATTAGGCACAACATCAGGAACGGAAGAATTAACACATGGCCTAAATACCGCTCCACAAATACTTAATATAATTCCTGCTAAAAAAACTTCCCAAACTGATATCTTGTTATTAAAAGCAGCTATTGAAATAATCAGTACACTTAATCCTCTAATCATGTCCATCAATATTAGTAATTTTTTTCTTTTATAACGGTCAACCAACACCCCAGCAAATGGCGATACCAAAACTCCAGGTAATGTCGATACAGCCATAAGTGCACCCATTAATCCAGTAGAACCTGTAACCTCAAGCACCCAGAATCCTAACGCTATGCTATATGCTGCATCTCCCAATATAGAAACAAGTTGACTTTGCCATAAAATAAAAAAAACCAGTGTCCAAAGTTTATCTTTACTCTTCTTTAGAAACATGAACTTACTTCTCCTTACTATGTATTTTTACAATGTTAATATCTAAATATCGCATTTAAATATGCTATTTATTTAGTTTTATATTATTAAAGCATATATTTACATAATAAAAAAAAGGAGTAAATATATATTACTCCAAACACAATAAAACTTATATTAAAAGAAAATACCTTCTATCCATCCACTATTCCTTGAAAAGTATTCTTTTTATTCCCTAAAATGTACTTTTAATTCCATGAATATTGAATTTTATGCCAATGTATTCTATAAGTGTATTATGTAACTAAAATTAAATAAAGGGGTTATTTAATGATAAAATCGTTATCTATTAAGATATCACAGCACTTAGGTGAAAGAAATTCTTCGTTAACCAAAAAGGATATATTAAAAATTCAATATGTTTTAGAAGTGATTTTTGGAGACTTATCTAAATTACTGATTATATTTTTAATATTCCTTAAATTTCATGAATTAAAGTTATTTTTTCTAATATATATTATTTTACTTACAACACGCTCCTTTCTAGGAGGACTACATTGTAAAACTTTTAATTCGTGTTTAATATGGAGTACATTATACTTCGTTACTGTATTACTATTTAGTAACTTAGTTCCATATTTAAAAAATAACTTTTACATATCTTCATTTGTATTGTTTTTTATTATTGCTTTAGTTTATGCTCCTTGTCCTAATGAAAAACGACCAATGCAAAATGATAAGATATTAAAAACATTATCTTTAATATCTATTAGTTTTTGGGGAATATTATTTTTCAAATCTAATAATATTCAAATATGTAATTGTATATTTATAAGTTTATTTGTACAAATTTCTCAGGTGATTTTTATTAATTTAAAAGGAGTTGTTTTTAATGGAAAGATCTATAAACATTTTTTCAGCCATATTACTTAAATTATTTAGTTTAGTATCAAAATCAAGATGCGGAACTATCTGGGGTGAACCGGATTATCCAGAAGATTTATTAAAGTAGATATCAAAAATTAATTCTTCATTTTCTACATTTAATTTTATATATCCTTTGTTAGCGTTAACTATTTGCTGTACATTGTACAAACCATAACCTCTTGTACCTTTATCTTTAGTTGAATATCCCCTTGCAAATATCTCATTTAAATTAAGATTATTGCTATTAGCAATTTTATTTTTAATAATTAAATGAGATATATTTTTTTCTTTAAATATTTTCACTTCAATCTCCTTATCAACACACTCATCTTTTGTAACTTCATCAAAAGCATTATTTAATAAATTGCTTAACAGATTTGATATATCGTGATACCTTAATGTATCATCTAAAACATCGTTCTCAATTATATATTTAAGATTAACATTAAATTTCTTTGCTTTAACCAGATTATTATATACTATAGATCTTATAATAACATTATCAATATACACTAAATCATTTATATGATTATCATTCATATCTTCATCTTTTATGTAATCAGTAATTGTTTGTTTTATTTTTTCTTCATCTACGACCTCTATTATTCCTTTTATTGTATTTTTGTAATTATTAAAATCATGTTGTCTTTGTTTTATTTCTTGAACTATTTCATTAATAACAGTATTATATTCATTTGAAAGCCTTAGTTCTTCTCTTTCCTTTATTCCTTTAACAATATTAAAGTATATTACTGTTTGAGATATCCCTAATATACTTAATATTAATACTATAAAAAGTAAATTATTAACAACTATACTATCATCATAATTCCACATAGTTTTAATAACACTAGCATATATACTAAAAGTCGAAATAAAATAAATTAATATATTACTGTTTATCTTTTTATACGAAATCTTTTTACTTATATTCATTCTTGAATATACTAATATACTTGTTAACATTATCAGTTCTGTAATTATGCCTTTAATATTAT
The DNA here is from genome assembly GCF_002006495.1 of Clostridium sp. BL-8. Lineage (NCBI taxonomy): Bacteria > Bacillati > Bacillota > Clostridia > Eubacteriales > Clostridiaceae > Clostridium > Clostridium sp. BL-8. Next base: position 15,724 of record NZ_LZZL01000086.1, on the reverse strand, counting down.
CATCACTAATAAATTCATTCATAATTGTTAATAGCATTAATTGAAATATCATCATAATAAATGCTGTAAAGAAAAAACCTAGTATAGCATCTTTTAAGTCTCTTTCAAAAAAAATCTTTAATGCTAAAATAATTATTATATAAGTAACAATAAAATGAATTCCTAATCTTTCTGTAATAGTCATAAGCACAGATGCAGTCAATGTACTTCCTATAAGTTTTAAAATGATATTATTCTTTTTGGCAAATATTGCCCATAAATAAATTATGTTAAACGTATCTAAGAAATTTATGATAAAATGTATTAGCATATCATTTTCTTTCCTTCTTTAAATTTAGATATCACATCATTTTTAAATTTATAACCTAAAAGGGCAGTTTTATCATATTTATTAAAATATACCTCACTGAGCTTTACATCTAACTTTTCAATTTTAAATACGCAATTTATATTTATGGCAAAAGCTCTATGACTTTGAATTATATAATCAGAATCAATTAATTTTATTATTTTCTTCAAACTCGTATTATTAGAAACATAAACTCCATTAACGGTATTTATCTCGCAATTTTTTCCAATGACTTCTACAAAAAGAATATCTTTTACTTTTATTCCTACAAATATTCCATTTTTCAAGGTTACAATTATTTCTTTTTCTTCTATTTCATCAGAAATATCCTTTTTATTATTTAAATTATCGGTTTCATTAACAATAATCTTTTTTAGCATAGATTGTACACTATTTTTGTCATATGGCTTCAATATGTAATCATAACAATGTGTTTGTTTAAATGCTTGTGTTATATATTCCATATGAGTTGTTAAGAAAATAATTTGCCTGAACTCATATTTAGGGATATTTCTAATCTTCATTGCAAGATCTAATCCTGAAGAATCCTTTAATTGAATATCAATCAAAAACATATTAATATCATTTTTTTCAATTATATCTAATGCTGTGATTTCACTGTCAGCTTCATAAATTTTCAAAAACTCATATGTAGATGCAACCATCTTTTTTAGAATATCCCTTTGAATAGGATCGTCTTCAACTAAAATAATATTATACAAGAAATATCACTCTCCAATTTAATAAGATGACGAACATATATCATTTAAATATTGACATATATTTAAATTATCAATTATAGCTCTGCTTTAGCTTTGTTATCTTTTGAGAATTATTATATTTTCTAACTATATAATACAATATTATCGTGTATTATACAAATTCCTTATATATTCTATTTTTTACATTATTAACTTTTATCAGTTACTTTCATTTGAATTTAACGAATTTAATATCTATTTTGAATATTCTTAAAATAAGCATAATCTGCCTTGTAAAAAAATACACTTATGTTTATTTCACTATAAATATATTTTTATAATCAGGTAAACCTCCCCCAGCATTCCAAAATATCATGTGGCAAGTATACTAAAACATAAATATTTAAATAAAAAACATCCGTTAATGAATTTATATAAATACAAATCCATCAACGGATGGTAATAAATGTTTATTAGAATCCAAGTATAACTTTAGCTGAATTTTATAAATTAATCTGCCTTTATATTTATTGTCAAGTTGGTTTTAATAGCTGGCTGTTCACCTATCTCCAACATATATATTGCACTTATACTTCCACCATTCTCATTAACATTTATATCAAGCTTTTTAGTATGTATATTGACATCAAGTATTCCATAAGGTGTTTTATACATGGATACAGTTGTCACATTGCTTTGAAACTCCATCTTAGTTTCTGTAGTTCCTTCTCTAATTAAATCAAAAGACTTTTCTCTAATTATTATGGTAGTTTTCGTTCCTTCCATACCTGAGAGCTGTGTTTCCTCATATTCAACTTTAAAACCATCATCTATCTTATAAAACTCTCCTGGTGTTACGACTCCTATTAAATCCTCTTCATCATTTAAAACAGAACTATCAACCGTAATAATTGCTTTTTTCTTCATGATTCTCCTCCATTTTTTAATTCATTTTTATAAATATTTAATATATGTTGTTTTAATTAATATTATATTTTTCAAGTTCTTCTTGAGTTATAGAATTAACCTTCTTTGCTTCATTAAATTTTGTTGCAAACTTACCATACTTAACTTCAACTATTTCCTCATCTTTTCCTTTGCTATATCTAACAGCCAGCCTGCATGCTAAATTTATATCCTCTTCCATAGGGGGGGTTCCATCTGGTATTATTACCATTGCTCCTTTAAATCTAGACGGTAAAAAAACTATATCTTTGTTATTTAATAATTGTTTTATTTTTTCACCTTCTTCTGCTGTTCTTGAAACTATTATTTTCACATTATTATTGCTGACAAAATGTCTTCCATATTTTAATAGATGTATATCTTTTTCAGTAACCTCTTCTTTTTTCTCCAAAATTTCTTTTAATCTAATAGCATAATTAGGTTCCGTTAATTTACATCCTCCTGCTGGTGATGGATAATCTTTTATTCCCCACTTTTCAGCTAAGTCCATCTGCATTTTTCTATTTCTTCCTGAAATATCTAATAATTTTTCTCTATCTACTAATCCATCAAGCTCCATCTGTGTTTCCTTTAAATTTTTCGCACATAGAGGTCTTAAAATTTTATCACTAAATCCAGATTGCTTTTTTACTATATCTAATGCTGATCTGTTTTGCGACATTGGTCTCTGATTTAAAACTTCACCTGTAATGATGAAATCAGCATTAAATTTTTCAAGTAATTCTCCACAATATCTCATCATCATAGAATGACAATCTATGCAAGGATTCATGTTTTTACCCCAGCCATGCTTCGGATCTTTAACCATTTCAAAATGTTCTTTAGAAAAATCTATGACCTCTAATTTTATTCCTATTTGCTTTGTCATCTTTATCGCATTTTCTTCATTAAAGAAGTATGATCTAAAGCAAATTCCTATTACTTCTATCCCTTGATCTTTAATTAGTTTTGCAGCTAATATACTATCTAACCCTCCTGAAATCATTGCTAATGCTCTTACCGTATCACTCATCTAATCAAATATCTCCTTAAGTATTTCTAATATTTTAAATTTTATTTGCACGTCATTTTGTTTGTCGTCCTTATTGCTAACTTTACTTCCATCTGTTTCTTGCTCTCCTTGAGCTTCATCCTCATGCTGACTTGCTTTTATTCTATTCTCTGTTTTGTCATACTCAACCTCAGCCTTTGATTCATCAACAAAACATAATGGTGGAAACATTACACACCACCAATTCTTGCCTTGTCCACTTCCTATTATTATTCTAAAAGCTTCATAATTACCTTGTGGTAAAACTATATTTCCATAAGACTTGTCCGGAAAATTTTCTCTAGATAGCTGAACTTGCACTCCATAATCATATTTATTATCTTTAATTACCTCTTCTGCAATTTTTTTAACTTCTCCCATTCTATCTTTTATAATTTGCCTAGACTCATCTAGTGACTTTGAAGAATTCAGATATGGGTATAAATAATCTATAACCTTATCTTTCACTTTTAACTTTAAATTTTGATCTTCATCGCTGTCACTATTCGCTATGACATGAAATCTAATCAATGAATCCTTAACTTCATTATAATCAAGTACTCTTACTTCCTCAGGCTTATTTTCTCCTTGATTTTGATTCAAGTTGTCCTTTAAACTTGTACACCCAGCAAATACTCCCATGCTTGTACATATCAAACTCATAGAAATTATCTTTTTTAACTTAGAAATTTTTTTCATACAACAAACCCCCTTGTAGTTGAAAGTATTACCACTTGGAGGTTTTTTATACATTAGTTAATATTAAATTGTTCTTGTTATAAATACATCCTTATACTTATTCTTCATATTATCATAGCACATTTGTGCATTTAACATATCATCAAAAAATGCAAAAACCGTAGGTCCGCTGCCACTCATTAAAGTTCCTATAGCACCATTTAATTTAACTTCGTCCTTAATATTCATAATAACCTTATGCTTTCTCAAAGTAACATTTTCTAATAAATTTTTCATGTTCTCTGCCACAAAGTAAATATCATCACTTTTCATTTTTTCTATTAGATTATCTATTTTAGGATGAAATATAACCTTTGACATATCAAAAGCCTTGTAAACTTCCTTAGTTGATACTCCAAAAGGTGGTTTTATTAGAACTAATATCTTATCTTTGAATTTCTTTAATGTAGTGATTTTTTCTCCAATTCCTTCACATAATGCTGTTCCACCTTCTATACAGTATGGAACATCAGCTCCAAGCTTTAATCCTAACATCCTTAATTCATCAGCACTTGCATTTATATTGAATATTTTATTCATCAGCTTTAGAACACCTGCTGCATCAGTACTTCCTCCAGCTAGCCCAGCTGAAACTGGTATATTTTTAGTTAAATTTATATCAACACCATCATTAATGGAATAGGTTTCTTTAAACAGTTTTGCTGCTCTATATGCTAAATTCCTTTCATCTGTTGGGACATAATGCTTATTGCATTTTATGTTTATTCCTGAAGCATTTTTCTCAATTTCAATTATATCGTACAAATCTATTGTCTGCATTATCATCCTTAGAAGATGATATCCATCATCTCTTTTCCCTACAATATCTAAGGCAATATTGATTTTCGCATAAGCCTTAATCTCCATTTTCATATATCCTTTCTACTTATTTTAACAATATTCTATCATAGGTAAAAATTCTTGTCTAATTAAGTTGTTTAAAAAGGTTTCTATAAAAATCGTTTAAAGTTCATGCGTGAGTGCTTATAACAAATAAAGTATTTATATATTTTTACAATCATACTCCTTTATATTGCTTATAACTTCTATCTTCAAATTCTATATCCCTTGTATTTTCTTCTCTTATAAACTCTAAAAGTGGATTTAATTTTTCATAAAATACTACAATTATATCGCCTTTTTCACTTACTTCTATAGCATGTTTTAATGCCTCAACTTCATCCAACAGTATTTTTATCTTAGCGTCTTTATTATTATTTAATATAGCTGTTTTTAGTAACTCTGCAATTTCTCCACTTCGTCTGCCTCTTTTATCTTTATCTTCTTTTATCACTATTTTGTCGAAATTATTTGCACATATTTCTCCAATTGCATATCCTATATCATTCTTTCTGTCTCCAGGTATTCCAATGACTCCAATTAAGTTATTTTTCCCTTTAATCTTCTTTAATGAAGAGATTACTGCTTTATATCCTTCAATATTGTGAGCATAATCTAAAATAACTGTTCTATCATAACAGTCATAAACATTAAATCTTCCTCTATTAAATTTATCATCTAACTTAAAGTCCATAAAACCTTTTGAAATCATACAATAATCAACTTTTAGACCTACTAAACCTGCACAAGCTGCCATTGCATTTTCAATGTTATACTCCAATTTTCCACCATAAGATATTGGTAATTCTTCAACTGAAATTATTTCATACTTTCTATTATTATTGATTACACATATCTTATTATCTTCAACAAATACAGCTATTTTTCCATTTGAAATATTCTCTTTTATTAGTGGGTTTTCTTTAGATTTAGAAAAGTAAATCTTCTCAGCTGTAAATCTATTTATTATAGTTTTACTATACTTATCATCAGCATTTACTACCACGAACCCATCACTTTTTACTGCTTCCCCGACTAATGCCTTTACCATACTTAATTCTTCTATAGAATTAATTTCATCTAACCCCAGGTGATCATTAGTTATATTGGTTATTATAGCTATATCTGCCAAGTCATATGCTAATCCTTTCTTTACCAAACCACCTCTAGCAGTTTCTAAAACTGCTATCTCTACATCTCTGTTAGTCAATATTGTCCTTGCACTCTTAAATCCAGAATCATCACCCTTATGAATGCATTTATCATTCAAGTATATACCGTCTGTTGATGTCATACCAACATTATTTCCCATTTTTCTTAATACATGGCTTATTAATCTTGTGGTTGTTGTTTTTCCATTAGTTCCCGTTATAGATATTACAGGTATATTCTTAGGCTTTTCATCATATAACATCTTTAGTATTGCCTTACCAACGTTACGAGGCTTACCTTTTGAAGGAAAGTGATGCATTCTTATTCCTGGTGCAGCGTTTATTTCTAATACAACACCATTATTTCTTTCAAGAGGAATACCTATATCTCGTGCACAAATATCCACTCCACATATATCTAACCCTAAAGCTTTAGCTGCATTTATACAGAATTCTATATTTTCTTCACAAATTTCTTCTGTACAATCTATTGCCATACCACCAGTTGAAAGATTTGCATTTTCTCTTAATAATACCTTTTCTCCCTTTTCAGGTATATACTCCAGCTTAAATCCCCTTTTTAATAGATTGCCAATTAACTCTGAATCTATCTTTATTTTTGTTAATGCTTTCTCATGATCTTCTCCTCTTAACGGATTTTCATTAACAATATCAATTAATCTTTTTATGCTATCTTTACCGTTACCTATTACAAGAGGTGCTATTCTTAAAGCTGCTGCTTCCACTTTATAGTTTACTACGCAAACTCTATAATCATTACCCTCAAAGTACTTTTCGATAATAATCTCCTTTTGTTTTTTCTTTAAATCGATATATGAACTTACTAATTGTCTTTGATTTTTTATATTGAGCTTTACTCCCTGACCTTTATTTCCACACTGTGGTTTTAGCACTACTGGATATCCTATTTTTTCTGCTTTCTGCAATAAATCAATTAAATTTAGTACTTTTCCCCCTTCTGCGACAGGAATATTTTGATCCTGAAGCAGTTGTTTAGTTAAAAGCTTATCACAAGAAATATCTACTCCTACACATGCAGTTTTATTTCCTATAGAAGCTTCAATAATCCTGCCTTTTTTACCATATCCTATTTGATATATATTGCTGTCTCCAAGCTGCATAACTGGAAGATTATACTCTTTGGCAGCATCACAAATAGCTTTTGTTGTTGAACCTATTTGCTCATTCTTTAATATATCTTTTATAATATTCATTCTCCCTCTAAAATTTATAGGGTTTTGATTTATTAAAGAATTGATTATATCAACTGCCAAACTAGCTATTTCTATTACTGTGTTTTTATACTCATATTGCACAATAACATAATATATTTCACCTTTAATCTCTCTTGCTTTTCCATAAGCAGCATCTATACCTAAATTGTTTTGTATTGCTATTATAATGTGTTCACAAATATGTGCTAAATAAGTTCCTTCATTTAATCTTTTAACAAAGCCCCCTTCTTCATCAATTCCACATCTATGAGTTTTTAATTCAGGTATTAAATTAACAAGATTGAAATTAAAATTATTTATCTCATTGCTTGGTATTTCCGAATATCCTTCTAAATCAACATCCAGTCTTATACACTTTTTATGGGAATAAATGTTTTGTCCTTCATATATTCTCTTTTGTATTATCTTCATGATTGTTTTTTTCCTCCTCAAAAGGTGACTTTTTTCTAAGATCGAATTTACTTTTATTAGTCAATATATGCAATTTTACATTGTGCATACTTAAAATGTCATCAGAATATAGTTCTGAAACATTAGTATATGTAATTGTGCTGCCATCAATAAAATAAACCGCACCTTCCCCTATAACTTCTATTAAACCTGACTGATTCACTATTATTCCTGTATTTTCATCTATTCCTATTCCTAATACTTCAGGATTTTGCGCGATTCCAGTTAACAATCTCCCTATTCTTCCTCTTTGGGCGAAATGCTGATCAATTATAACATCCTTAATTAAACCTAATCCAGGAGACATTTTTAATGTACATTTTCTTGGTGAATCTTCATCTTTCCCTTGAACTATCATCGTATCGCTCATGACGGATGCTCCAGCAGAAGTTCCTACAATAAATGTTCCTTTATGGCACGCCTCTCTTAACGCATCATAAATTGGAGTTCCGCCTATTAAGCTTGTTATTCTTAACTGATCTCCGCCAGTGAAAAATATTAATGATGATTCCTTTATAAGCTCCACATTCATTTCATCATATGCCTCAGTTCGCTCATTAATATCAAGTATCTTAATATTTCTTACTTTTAATTCTCCAAAGACTTCTTTATACTTATTAGCAGCTTCTTTAGGATATTCAGTTGCTATTGTTGCAACAAGGAGCATATCTTTGTCTTTATCTATAGAATCACATACTCTTCTTAAAATTTCTTTTTTCCCTTCTTTATCTTCAGCACCTCCAATGATTATTAAATTTCCACTTAATATAGTTTTCAAATATTATCACCTCATATCATGCATTAAATATTCTTTCCACCAATTTTTATATTTATTCAAAAAATAACCACAGATGTTACTAGTTACAAGTGGGAAATTGCAAGCACCAAATTAAAGCGAAAAATCAGCTGATTTTTCTTAAATAAAAAGAGATACCTAAAAAAACTAAAAAATGTTTTCTAAGTATCTCTCTAAATATGAATCTTCTATGCTTCTTTAAAAAATTGCTTTTCCTGGAATTATTAATTTCTGTCCTACTTCAATATGTTCTGGGTCCTCAATTTTATTTATTTTAATCAACTTATCAATTGTTGTATTATATTTTTTAGCTAAGTTCCAATAATTATCTCCTTCTCCTACAACATAAATTGTTATACTTGCCTTTTTTTCTGGAATCTCTCCCTCTTCTTCAATTATATCAGTAACAAATTCCTTATTCATCTCATACAAAATTTTACCTGATAATACTATAGTAGCTTTTATTGCTATACTATTCCCTTCCAGTGCTGCATCAATGTTTTCTAAATTTCCTTTTGTTATACATTTCATATTTTCATCAGCACCAAAAATATCAATTGCTGATGAGAATGGTATTTCAGCTTTGATACTTGCTAAATATCTTTCATCATCGTTCGTCTTATATAATACATCTGCTTTAATAATTCCTTCTACAACAATTCTATCTTTCACAACCTGTTTATCTGTTAATATTATTGTTCCGCTTGCAAATATAATATGTTCTGGCCTTAAATTATTTTCCTTTAGTTGAATATTGTGTTTAATTGTTGATTCTGAATTATTTACTCCATGAAGGATTCCAACTTCATGCTCATCTTTTTGAAGTCCAAGAGAACACTTTGTAGAATATGCATCTTTAATTGTATCTATGTTTTCCTTAGAGAATATCTTAATGCCTGCCTTAACTACAAATTCATTATTTATAATTCTGACTTCTCCTAAATCATCTTCCTCTAACATTAAATCATTATTTGATATTTCATAAGATACTGTTGGAATCATATCAGGTGTAATTCCTTCAATTTCTTCTTCCTTTGATAAATAAATATCATCTTCTAAAGGAATTATATCTTTAGAATCATCACCTTTATATAAAATATTCAATTTGCAGTAGCATCCAAGATAAACCTTATCTTCCGCAATTTTTATTTCTCTTTTATGCAATAATAATGAACATCTTAATATCTTGTTTATTTGTGGTTTATCCATTCCAACTCTAATCATGGATTTGCCAACTAACTCCATATCTTCAGCTGCACTAATTTTATTTATTGTTTCTGTATTCTTTAAAATTTCTACATCATCACTACCTTCAATATCCTTTACAAATTCAAATTCATTACTCTTATAAAGTTCCCATCCAATAGCAATTACCCCTTGAATAGATATTTTTCTTTCATTCATTATAGCCGCTTCAATATGTTCAACATTGCAATCAGCTTCACAAAAAACTTTGTTTTCTCCTTGATTTAAATCAATATTATTTGTGAAATTTTGATTATAATTAACTGAATTTACAGCAAGTCCATCTTCCTTAGCTAAATATATTACTGTATACTCTACCTTTCCTTCAATTACCATTTTATCTCCAATAAGTTCTTTATTAACAATCATTGGTCTTGCTTCAATAGTTAGTATTTCTTGTACATCCGGATGTGTATCTGGAATCAGATATTCATCTTTTAAAACTGTATTCGTATTATTTTCCCTAAGCAATTGTTCGAATTGCACATTTTCCTTTACAATATCCATGTCTGCCATATTTCCATACCTCCATAAAATTCCTATTATTTATTTATATACGTATTACCATAAGTTTATGATAGATATATTCTTACATTTAATATGGAAATTAGACAAAAGCATTGTAAAATCCATGTAAAAACTTTTTTAAATTTTTTTTATTTTTTTATTGACATATATATTTTTTTGTCGTATTATAGTAATTGGTTATTGACCATATAACCTCTCATAAATTCTCAATACCCTTTTATACCATAGTTGAAAGATGGAAACCCACCATCTTTCTTTTTTATTTTATATAATTTCATAAAATAATAAGAATTTTCGTCTTATTATAGAATTTTATGTTATTCATCATAAATTATTTACAGTCTTTTCTATTAAGTTCTACAAAAATATCTAATTACAAAAAATTATCGTAGTATATTCTAATTTTCGTTCATTTTTTTCATGTTTATATTTTTAAATTGTTCTTATAAAAAAAACTCCGATTTAATCGAAGTTTATATTCTAGATGGAAATACCAATTGTACAGTCTTTGTTAATACATCTGAATAGCTATAAGTCACGGTCCTTTGGGTGTCATTTTTTAATCTAATAACAAAAATACTTGGGTATACACTTTCAATTATGCCATCATTAACTAAAATCTTTTTTCTTCCACCATTAGCTTTTAGAGTAACTTTCTGCCCTATATGTCTCTCTATATCATTTTTAATGGAAGCGATAGTTTTGACTTTTTCCATAATAAACACCCTCTTTCATATTACATTATATATTAAAAAGCCTTAATTGTCAAGTAAAACAACTATTTTATCATTTATAGTACCACATTGTCAATGTAAACATTTTTCCAATTATATATGTTTTTAAGCTATTTTATTTTATTATCTGTATTTATTTAATTATTATTCCCTTTATCTCTAATTTAATATAAAAATAATATTTCACACTAATTTTGGTCTTATTTCTTCAGATATTTAATCTAAGACTCCTCTCAAGTAAAGCAAATAGATTGATTCAAATACATAATTAATCCTTCTATAGGGAAAATTAGTATTTGATGTTTGTAATTGATAAATGTTTCAAATCATTAAATCTATTTTTATATTGAAGGAGCAAAAATTTTATGAGTGAAAAGACGCTAGAAAAATTTGAAGGAAGAGCAAGTTATCATGATTCTGTTGAAGAAATGCTAAAACGAATTAGAGAAGATAAAATGTCTAATGTATTCGACCGATACGCACTACAAGAAAAAATCAGATGCAAATTTTGTCTTGAGGGTTTAAGCTGTCAATTGTGTTCAAATGGTCCATGTAGAATAAGCGAAAAGACCGGGCAGGATAAAGGTGTATGTGGAATAGAAGCAAATGGTATGGCAATGAGAAACTTTCTTCTAAAAAACATAATGGGTGCTGGTACATACAGCCATCACGCTTATGAGGCTTTTAGAACATTAAAGGCTACTGGTGAGGGAAAAACTCCATTTAAAATTACTGATGCGGGTAAACTTAAATGGATGTGTGAGAAAGTAGGAATAGATACAAGCAAGCAGATTAACGATATGGCAATTGAATTAGCTGTGTTACTTGAGGATCAACAAAAGGTTGATTCAGAAGATAGAAATATAATGGTAGAAGCTTTTGCACCTAAAAAAAGAAAAGAGTTATGGAAAAAGCTCGCTATTTATCCAGCAGGAACAGTTCATGAGGAACAAAATTGTGTAGCCAGCTGCCTTACAAATGTAGATGGTAGTCATGTTTCTTTAGCAATGAAAGCTCTTAGACTTGGAATCGCCACAATTTATAATACTCAAATAGGACTTGAAATGGTTCAAGACATACTATTTGGAACTCCTAAACCACATGAAGTTAATATGGACCTTGGAATAATGGACCCTAATTACGTTAACATAGTATTTAACGGTCATCAGCCATGGCCTGGAGTTGCAACTCTATTAAAAGCAAGGACCTCTGAAATTCAAGAAAAAGCAAAAGCTGCTGGGGCAAAAGGACTTAGAATAGTAGGCTCTATTGAAACTGGTCAAGAGCTATTGCAAAGATTTGAGGTTGATGATGTATTTATAGGTCACATGGGTAACTGGCTCACCATTGAACCATTACTCGCTACTGGTACCGTTGATGTTTTTGCAATGGAGGAAAACTGTTCCCCCCCTGCTATAGATATGTATGCTGAAAAATATCAAATAACTTTAGTAGCTGTAAGTACCATAATAGATTTACCAGGTGTTAAGTACAAAATCCCTTATGAGCCTTTTGAAGTTGATAAGATGGCTGACAAATTAATTGAACTTGGAATAGAAAACTTTAAGAAGAGAAAAGAAAGAAACATAGTTCCAATGGTTCCTAAGAAAATACAAAAAGCAATTGCTGGTTTTTCAACTGAAGCTGTACTCGGAGCTATTGGAAATAAACTTGATCCATTAGTAGATGTAATAGCCGCTGGTAAAATAAAAGGAGTTGTTGCTCTTGCAAACTGTTCAACCTTAAGAAATGGTCCGCAGGATTGGATGACAATAAATCTTACAAAAGAGCTTATAAAAAGAGATATATTAGTGGTATGCGGCGGCTGTGGAAATCATGCCCTTGAAGTTGCTGGCCTTTGTACGCTTGACGCTGCTAATGAAATAGCGGGAGAAGGATTAAAGGAAGTCTGTAACCTATTAAAAATTCCTCCAGTACTAAGTTTCGGAACCTGCACTGACACTGGAAGAATATCTATGCTGGTTACAGCCCTCGCAGATCACTTAGATGTCGATGTATCTGATCTTCCAATAGCTGTTACAGCTCCTGAATGGATGGAACAAAAAGCAACTATAGATGGAATTTTTGCATTAGCTTATGGTGCATATACTCACTTATCTCCTACACCTTTTATGACAGGAGCTCCACAGTTAGTAGAACTCTTAACTCAAAAAGCAGAAGATGTAACTGGCGGTAAAATAGCACTAGGCGATGATCCTGTTGAAGTTGCCAAAAATATTGAAGCTCATATAATTGCAAAAAGAAAAGGAATGGGTTTAAAATAATTCTCTAAATATAAAGTATAGACTAGATAAATAAGAATGTTCTTTCTTAACCATCTAGTCTTAATTTTTTATTATATACATTGTAATTAGATTAAAACTTTTAATTTTCTAATTACTCTATTATACACTTCAAAAAATACAACGTCCTTAGTTACCAATAATATTATTAAATATAATAATCCACAGATAATTACATCTATTGTACATGAAACAATCATACTCGATATAGAATGATTTATTAAAAAAGTTATAGGAATAAATAACAAGGAATAATAAAAATACTTGATATTTTCAAAGGAAAATAAATGTATATCTAATTTTATCTGCTTTTTAACAATTCTATATTCTAATATTATTACTATTATATTTGAAATTGTAGTTGCTATGAGAGAATTTGTTCCTGTAAACATATTTGTAAGTAATAATATTCCATTCATTGCTATATTACATACTCCTCCTATGAAGAATATTTTCACATCTTCCTTATCTTTTTTATTTAAGTATATTATTTGATTTGAAATTACCCCTTGAATTCCAAAGGTTAGCATATATAACGAAAAAATTGACATTAGCGAAGTCCATGGTACAAATTCAGGCTTATATATCCAAATAACTTGCTTCGATACACAAAATAAGCCTATTGATGCTGGAAATAAGAATAAAAAATAAATCTTGATAATTCTATTAAGCAGCCTACTATAGTTATCTTTACTACCACTTCCTAAATTATTTGAAAGTCGTGGTGTTGTAACTTGAATTATCGTAAGCATTAATGCATTAATTATAATCATTGCTTTTTGTGCTATTCCATAGCATGAAAGATCTCCGTCTGAACTATATTTCATAATAAGGGCTCTATCGCTATAGGTATATAGAAGACCTGTATTAGAAAGTATTGTCCCTAATAACATAGGCTTTAAATATTTCTTAAGTTTAAAATTAGAAAAATCAAATTTAATTTTTCTCTTAACGTAGAAATAGCTTAATAAATTATTCACTATATTTATTACTGCTCCTAAGTATATGTAAAATAAGTAATCATTATTATTTCTTATAACTAATATTATTACTATTGAATATACTATCTTTACTATCATAGTCTTAACAGTTATAAATTTATAATCCTCTAGAGCTTCATTAACCCATTCCACATAAAATAGATTAAATACTATGTTAAAGCCTAAAATTACACATGTATAATATGCCGGATTATCCTTATATAGTTTAAATAAGAATATCAGATATATTATAAATACCACTATACTTGTAAAAGTCGTTATAAAAAATAAACTAGTAAATGTCTGACTAAGCTTCCTTGGATCCTCTCTTACCTTACTAATTTCTCTTAGCCCATATCTATAAACCCCAAAACTTCCAAACGCTAATAATATAGTATTAAAGGTTTCTCCTTGTATAATATAGGCATTTTGCGAAATACTAAAAGCTCTAGTAACCCATGGTGCTACTATCATAGGCAAAATTAAATTACAAATATTTAATATTGCATTAAAGATAGCATTCTTTGAAATTGACTTAGCCATCATTTACCTCCATTATCCTATTATGGATTATTTTTAATGATACAATTATATCTTTCTATATTACCATAGTCAATTTTCTAATACTTCAGCATAAAAAGGCAGTCTTAAGTCATGACTGCCTTTTTTAATATGTCTAACATTAAATATACAATGATTTAGGATACCCCTCCCTATACTTTCCTCTTGTCTGTAATCCCCCAACACCCTTTATTCCTGTTATTGTATTTTCAATCACATCTGTTATTGAAACTATTTTATCTATTCTCGTATAAGCAATCTTTTCACACACAAATACAGGATCCAGGCAATGAATTAAAACTCTATTAGGACTTGAAGCAAAGTTAGCACCTACATCTAATATTCTTTCATAACAGCTCTGGCATGCTCCTGCAAATATTACTAATTCATCATAACTTGAATTATAATTTCTTAAGTTTTTAACTGATTCTAGGTAGTACCGCGAGTTTCTGTAATTATCTAAACTCAAATAATCCTTCGGTTCTTTTAATACGCTATCATGGCCTGTTAGCACTACTATATCTGGTTTTATTTCTTTTACTAGATCTACTATTACTTCAGGTTGTTCCCTCTCTGGTATTGCCCTGCCAACTGCATCTAAAGATAATTGCTTATATACCTTTAGACAAGTCTCCATATACTCACTGTCCCCATCCACATGAAGTATTTTCCCCGGCCTCCCAAACATCAATTCATTTTTTGCTTTTATTTTAGGAGACTTATCAGCCCTATCTCTAAAATCACCTCGAAGTACCATAGCTTTCTTTATTGCTTCATTTACTCTTGTATTTAAAATCCTATCTTGGGAGCCACCGTCTTCATCAGCTAATTCAAGGTCATCTACGCTTGCATCTGCTATTATTCTTATATTAATGCCTTTAAGAATAATATTTTCACTTCCATTATTCTCTTTAATATCAATTATTTTAAAAGTAACATCTTTATTATAAGATTTTCTTACAACTATATCTCCAATGTCCATTACTTTCTCCAATTAATTATTTCATAATTTATAATATGGCGGAGATTATTAAAGGTTTCTTAGGCACATGAAAATAAATAACAGGTCCAAGGTTGCCTTGAATATTTTTCATCA
>NZ_LZZL01000085.1:0-22356 GCF_002006495.1 Clostridium sp. BL-8 | reverse complement strand
TGTTCTACATTTGCTGTGTCTAAAAAAAATCTCATTTCTCTAACATCTCCTCTTTATATATAACCTTAAATTATTATTCTTATTTTAGGAAGAATTTCAAAATAGGAGTTCCAATCATAATTTTGAAATTCTTCTTAGAAATATAAGTTAAAACTTATCATATCTTATTGACCATAGTATGCATTTGCACCATGTTTTCTAAGATAATGTTTATCTAAAAGATGTTGCTTAACACCTTTTACATCTTTGTTTAATGTCATTGTTTTATATGCCATTTCAGCAACTTTATCTAATACAACTGCATTATAAACTGCTGAATCAGCATTTTTTCCCCATGCAAATGGACCATGATTTTTTACTACTATAGCAGGAATTTCTAAAGGGTTCTTATCTCCAATTGTCTCTACTATTACATTTCCTGTTTCTTTTTCATATTCGTTACTGATTTCTTCATCCGTTAGATCTCTAGTACATGGAATATCTCCATAAAAATAATCTGCATGAGTTGTTCCAAATGCTGGTATGCACATTCCTGCCTGAGCAAAAGTTGTCGCCCATTCTGAATGAGTATGCACAACCCCTCCAATATTAGAATATTTCTTATATAAAACCAAATGAGTCGGAGTATCTGTTGATGGTTTATATTTTCCTTCAACAACATTCCCATCTAAATCTACAACTACCATATCTTCTGGCTTCATAACATCGTAATCAACACCACTTGGCTTTATAACAACTAATCCTGTTTCTTTGTCAATTTCACTTACGTTTCCCCATGTATAAATAACAAGACCTTTTCTTTGAAGTTCCATATTAGCTTCATAAACTTTTTCTTTTAATTTTTCCAGCATATTTACACCTCATTCTCATATAGTAATAATATTTTTCTTAATTTACTATTGGTGACCATTGTCACTTCTTGATTTATATATTTTAAAATTAATAAAAAACATTTGTCATTCCTTTTTCTAAGGTATACGGTTACATTGATTTTAAACTTGTGCTCATTTTTTATTAATAAATGTTACTCCTCTAATGATTAATTCATGCCAGCTATTTTCCTTTGATCTTTTAAACACTTCCTTGTTGTATTTATGTACGTACAAGTGTTTGGAAAATCCTTCAAATCACATCTAGATTCATCCTTGCTTTAGATTGTCCAAACTCTCTAAAGCAAGAATAAAACTTAAATTCTTGAACAGGAATCTCTAACAATAAGTTCAGCACTATATGTATATTGAGGCTTGTCTATTCTGCCTTCAATCATATCTATTATACATTTAGCTGCTTGTACTCCCAATTCTTCTTTCGGATGTTTAATTGTTGTAAGCTTAACATCAGATGAAATAGCTAAACTTGAGTCATCAAAACTTACAATTGATAAATCTTTAGGTATTTTTATATTTTCTTTTCTACAGTTATCTATTACTCTCAAAGCAACTTTATCATTATAACAAAAAATTGCGGTTGGTCTATTTTCAAGATTTAAAATTCTTTTAATAAATTGATCTATATACATTTCCTGATTATCAGTTATATATTCTCCAACTACATTTTTGTCAAAATTTAAGTTATATTCTTTAAGAGCTTTTATGTAACCTTTTCTTCGTTTTTCACCTTGCAGGTCATCTGCTTTGAATAATGCTGCAATATTTCTATGCCCAAGTTCTAGTAGATAATTTGTTAGTTTATAGCCACCTTGTTCATCATCTACCACAATATAAGCTGAGTTTTCTTCATCACAATTAGCATTTATAGCAATATATTTAATATTTTTCTTTTCTAGTTTTTTTATGCTATCATGATGTAAATTATTTATGGTACTTTGTGCTGGTTCTACTATTAGTCCTGCTATATCTTGATTTATAATGTTTTCAAAACAAATCCTCTCATTTTGAATATCATTATTACTATTAAATAATAACAGGTTGTACCCTTTTTTCCTTAGTTCTTCTTCTATGCCTGATATAATTTTAGGAAAAATATAATCTGATATATAAGTTGTAAGTACAGCTACATTTTTCTTAACTTCATTCGCTTTTCTATTAGAATAAAAACTTCCTTTTCCTCTTTCTTTGTATATCCAGCCTTCCTGTACCAAATAATTGAGTGCTTGTCTTACAGTATGCCTGCTTACATTGAATTGATTAGCTATTTCATTTTCAGAAGGTAATTGGTCTCCTGCTGAAACCTTATTTTCCTCAACAAGGTTAATATAGTGATTTTCAATAATTTCGTGCTTTGTTTCAGCTTCCTTCATTTTTTTCAACTACTTTCATCAAATAAAATGTGCGATATTCTCTCAAACTATTCGACAGTTTTTAAGTTGTACGCACTTGATATTTAGATTATATATTGTTTTTAAAATTATATCAACAGTTTTTTACAAATTTATTTTTTACAAATTATTTATATTTAGTTCAATATGTTTATAACTACAGGGGAGCTCGCTTGGTGTAATGCATAATCATATGCACTTTAACTTATTAAGTTTAAAGAAATTCATTTAAAATTTAAACTCATTTCAAAATAATATTTATAATTTTTAATTTTAATCTTGTACGTACATTTTTATTATATTATAATATATTTGTGCATACATCCAAGATCATGTATGCACACGAAAGCTATATATTTTGAATTAATATTCATTAATACTAGGAGGAATGTTAAATGATAAAATCAAAAAACTATGAATTTTGGTTTATTACAGGAAGTCAACCTCTTTATGGACCAGAAGTAATAGATCAAGTATCTGAGAATTCTAAAGTAATAGTTGAAGGTTTAAATGCTAAAAATTTACCTTACAAGATAGTGTTTAAAACAGTTGCTACTGATTCTCCATCAATTAGAAAGATATGTAACGATGCAAATAACGATGAAGACTGTGCTGGTATAATCACTTGGATGCATACATTTTCCCCAGCAAAAATGTGGATTCATGGTTTAACTCAACTTAGAAAACCTTTACTTCACCTTCATACTCAATTTAATAAAGAAATTCCTTGGGGAACAATTGATATGGATTTTATGAATTTAAATCAAGCCGCTCACGGAGATCGAGAATTTGGCTACATTGGAGCTAGATTAGATATACCTCGTAAAATAGTAGTTGGGCATTGGACTGATACTTCAGTTGCAGCTGATATAGCTAAATGGATGTCCCCTGCTGTTGCAGTTACCGAAGGACAAAACATTAAAGTTGCTCGTTTTGGTGATAATATGCGAGATGTTGCAGTTACTGATGGTGACAGAATTGAAGCTCAAATAAAATTTGGCTGGACCATTGATTACTATGGAGTTGGTGATTTAGTTGATTCAATGGAAAAAGTCACTGAAAGTCAAATTGATGAACTTATGACTGAATATTCCAAGTTATATGATATAGATCCAAACGCTCCTATAGATTCAATTCGCGAACAAGCTAGAATTGAGATAGGTTTAAGAACCTTCTTAGATTCTAAAGGATATACTGCTTTCACAACTAATTTCCAAGCTCTTCATGGAATGAAGCAGCTTCCTGGACTTGCTGCTCAGCACTTAATGGCTGAAGGTTATGGTTTTGGAGCTGAAGGTGATTGGAAAACAGCAGCTCTTCTAAGAGCTATGAAAATCATGGCAAACGGAAAAGGTACAGGCCTAATGGAGGATTATACTTATAATCTTGATTCTGAAAATGGATTGATCCTTGGAGCACATATGCTTGAAGTCTGTCCAACTCTAGCTGGTACAAAACCAGTTATTGAAGTTCATCCACTTGGAATTGGTGATAAAGAAGATCCTGCCCGTTTAGTATTTAAAGGTGCTTCTGGTCCAGCTGTTGCTGCTTCGCTAATTGATATGGGAAATAGATTCCGTTTAATTGTTAACAGCGTTGATGCTGTTGAAATGACTGAAGATATGCCTAATCTACCAGTGGCAAGCGTACTTTGGAAACCACAACCATCATTAAAGGAAGGTGCTAAAGCTTGGATTCTTGCCGGTGGTGCTCACCATACAAGTTTTTCATTTGTAATTAACGAAGAGCAATTAGTTGACTGGGCTGACATGGTAGGTATTGAATGTGTAGTAATCAATAACGATACTAAGCTTTCAACTTTTAAAAATGAACTAAAGCTTTCTAGTATTGCTTGGAAATAATCAATTATTGTTAATCCCATAATTATATAGATTAAATGGTAAATATACTATAATCCAGGAAATCTAAAGTACTAAAATTGCAAATAAATATTTCCTCTATAAAATGATATTTACCATTTTATTTCCCTATTAATAAAAAAGATAAAGCTTAGGAAGAGAGCTTTATCTTTTTTATTTAATTATTGGATGCCTAAGTTCCACGATGGTTCCTTCTTCATATACGCTCTTGTAAGTCAATCCATATTCATCCCCATATATAATCTTTATTCTCTCATTAACATTGAAAATTCCATATCCTATTTCATTTTCCTCTATACTTCCATTTCTTAGCATATGATTTATTTTATTTAACATTTCTTTTTGTATTCCCTTCCCATTATCAATTATAGTAAAACATAAACAATTTTCTTTAACCTTGCCTCTAACTATAATTTTCCCATTTCCTCTCTTTTCTTTTATTCCATGATAAATTGCATTTTCCACCAAGGGCTGCAATATAAGTTTTGTTAATTTATATTGCAATATATTCTCATCAAAATTAATTTCATAATTCAATCTATCCTCATATCTTATCTTTTGTATTTTTAAATAACTTTCTATATGCTTAAGTTCTTCTTTTACACTTATGATTTCTTTTCCTTTGCTCAAACTTATTCTAAGCAAATTAGTAAATGCCTCTATTATTTCTACTATATCTTCCTCCTTATGTTCTTCTGCCATCCATCTTATAGTATCTAGCGTATTATACATAAAATGTGGTTTTATTTGAGCTTGCAAAACATTCATCTCCGCTATTCTCTTATTCTTCTCTTCTATTTGAACCAAATTTATAAGATTATTAATTTCTTTAACCATAGTATTAAAAGAATTTCCAAGTTCACCTATCTCATCATTATATCTAGCTTTAAATGATACTGACAAATCTCCTTCCTGAGCCATCTTCATAAGCTTCTTTAATTTATGAATTGGCTTTACAATAGATTTTGTGAAAATTACAACCAAAATTTCAGCTATTATAAGTGCTATAATAGCAACAGCTACAGAATAATAGTTTATATATTCAATAACACGTAAACTTTCCTTTTCCGGAAATACTCCTATCGTCCTCCAACCAGTATACTCCGATTCAATTTTAGTTAATTGATAGTTTTCCCTATTTATATTTTTTATTATTATTTTATTATCGCCATCATCAATCCACTCGTTTTTTATTCTATACACTATATTATTTACCGGAGTATACACTATATCATTATTTTTATCCACAATATAAACAAAGCCGGCTGTACCAGGCTTGGAATTTTCTATAATATTCTTTATAGCATCTAACTTAATGTCAATTAAAATTACTCCTTTTATCTTATCTGTTGATAAATCTACAACTGCTTTTGATATTGAAAAAACTTCATCAGCTGAATACTTAAAAATATTATCAATATTCCTCCCAGTTGGTTTAGTGAATAAGTGTATTTTTCCTGGATAGTTATAAGCCTTTGAATACCATTCTTCATTAGTCAATGATTCTCTCGATACCTTATTCATAACATCGCTTATATAGCCACCATTACTGTTAACTATCATTATTCCAGCTATTTCTGGATTAAACTTCACAAAATTATATATAGACTTATATGCTTCATCTTCTATATCATCATTCTCAAGTTTATTATCGTTTAAAAATTTTAATATCCTAGGATCTATAGACATATAATTGATTATATTTTCAGTGTTACTAACATAAGATTCTATATTATTATTTATCTGCTTTATTATTTGATTGGTGTTTTCGTTTTGAGAAAAATTAATTGAACTTCTATATGATAAATTTCCCAAAAGGGTAATAGTTGTTGTTAAAATTAAAATAACACAAAAAAAATAAAATATAAGTTTACTGCCTATGCTTTTATTCATAAAGTATACTCTAAATTTATTCAACATAATTCCCCCAATCATCAAAAGCCAGCCTTCATTCCAAATTATACCATTTAATGCATCTTATATGTAATATAAATTTTAGTTTATGCAACTCACAATTATAGGTTATGGATTAATCTATCAAAATGGCAGTTGCAAGTTATACGTGTAATTAACATATGTATATATATATATAACTGACACTAGACCTAAACATATATTTTCACTAGAAAAACAGATACATTGATATCATCTTAACTATCATGTATCTAATTTCATCCTCTATATGCCTAAGTCTAAATTATCCTGTATATACTAAGTTATAGCATTTTTTCGTTTTTCATCTCTAATAACAATAACTCTTTGTAACACTATAAATATAAATAGTAGCATCCCAACTGCTATTTTAGTCCACCATGAATTTAAGGTTCCATTAAACATTATAAGGCTTTGAATAATTCCTGTTGTAAGTACTCCAAATAATGGTCCAATTATATTTCCATAACCACCAGTTAAAAGTATACCTCCTATTACACATGCAGCTATAGCATCCATTTCCATACCATTGCAATGAAGTCCATAACCTGAAAGTGTATATATTGTAAATAATAGACCGCCTAAAGATGAACAAAATCCTGAAAATGTGTATACAAGTATTTTAGACCTTTCAACTGGCAAACCCATTAACTTAGCTGAATTTTCATTTCCACCAATAGCATACACTGTTCTTCCAAACTTTGTAAACCTAAGCATATAATAAGCTGCAGCTACTACTATTAAGCTTACAACAACATTAATGGATATAAATGCATTTGGCAGTATTGGTATTCTAATCGATGAAATTTGAGTAAATACGGGATTATCAATTATAATTGTATCTATACTTATAATATAACTAGCTCCTCTTGCAAAGAACATTCCTGCAAGGGTTACTATCCATGGATGTAAGTTGAATTTTTGAATTAAAATACCTTGAACCGTTCCAAAAAATAGTCCTACTATAAGAACTATTATTATTACTAAAAATGGATTTACTCCCTTTTGCAGCAAGCTTGCAGCAATCATACTTACAAAAGCTATCATAGCTCCTACTGAAAGATCTATTCCTCCTGTTAATATTGCCACTGCTTCACCTGTTGCAACTACTATCAAATATGCATTATCTATAAATAAATTAGCAAATACTTGCGATGATAAAAAGCTATCATATAGAATAGAGCCTATTAAAAATAGACCTACAAATAGTGCGATTGTAGCATAGATTGCAATATAGTCCTTGTTAATCTTAAATATTTTCTTATTTGCTATTGATCTATTCATGCTCTAATCACCCCTTTTTCCTTTATTTCACTTTTAGGAGTTTTTTTCACTTTAAGCATTTTTCTAAACTCTGGAGATTGAATTATACATACGACTATAACAACTATGGCCTTTACCACTAAGGTTATTTCTGGCGGAACTCCTAAGCTATAGATTGTGGTTGTTAATGTTTGAATAAATAAAGCGCCTACTACAGTACCTGCAAGATAAAATCTTCCTCCAGACATAGAAGTTCCTCCTATAACCGTTGCAAGTATCGCATCAAGCTCAAGCCACAAACCTACATTATTAGCATCCGCACTTTTTATATTAGAACAAAGTATAATCCCTGCTATTCCTGCAAGTATTCCACTTAAAACATAAAGAGAAAACACAACTTTTCTAGATTGAATCCCTGCAAACTTTGATGAATTACTATTTACACCTATAGATTCTATAAATAATCCCAAAGCTGTTTTCCTTATTAAAAGATACATTAAAAATGCAATTATTATGGCAATATATATTGCCACTGGAAGCAATATATAGCCTGTCCCAATAAATATAAAATCTTTATTAGTAAAGGTTAATATTTGTCCATCTGTTATAAGCTGAGCAATTCCTCTTCCTACTATATATAAAATCAGTGTACCAACCATAGGCTGAACCCCTATATAAGATACTAAAAATCCATTCCAGCCCCCACATATAATTCCACTTATCACTCCTATGATCACAGCTAGAGGAACAGACCCACCATCAACTATTACAGTAGCTGAAAATGCAGCACTTATTGCTATTATAGAACCAACAGAGATATCAATTCCTTGAGTTGCTATAACAAGTGTCATTCCTATAGATATTAAGATAAGCGGCGATGCACGATTTAATATATCAATGGTATTTCCAAATAAATGTCCATCCTTCATGGTTATACTTAAAAAGCCCGGCGTCATTATGAAATTGAACAGAAGCAATACAATCAGACTAGTCAACGGCCAAAATATTTTTGAACTATAGATTTTTTGAAAACTGCTTTTTTCCTCATTCTTTATCATGCTGTTGCACCTCCTGCTATAGTTTTCATTATATTAGCCTCCTCTATTTCATCCCCAGTTAATTCACCTATAACATTTCTATCTCTAAGTACTATTACTCTATCACAACATTTGATTATTTCTGGTAATTCAGATGAAATAAATAAAATAGTCATACCATCTCTTGCTAATTTTAAAATTAACTCTGTTATTTCACCTTTTGCACCTATATCTATTCCTCTTGTAGGCTCATCTAAAATCAATAATTCCGGCTCAGTTGCAAGCCATCTTGCTAAGATTACCTTCTGTTGATTGCCGCCACTTAAATTATTTATTTTCTGTTCCATGCTTGGTGTCTTTATCTTTAATAGCTCTATATATTTCTTTGAAATTTCCTGTTGTTTTTTCATTGGCAGATATTTAAAAATGCCCCTATTAGCTTGAAGGGCTAGTACTATGTTTTCTCTTATAGTTAAATCACCAACTATACCTTCTACCTTTCTATCCTCTGGGCAAAATCCCAAGCCTTCTTCAATTGCTTTTTGAGGATAAATATATGAATATTTCTTTCCATTTATAGTTATCTTACCACTTGTAGATTTATCTATTCCAAATATGGTTCTTGCACATTCACTTCTACCAGAGCCAAGAAGTCCTGCAAACCCAAGAATTTCTCCTCTTTTTATTTCTATATTAAATGGATTAATGGTTCCTGTTCTTCCAAAGTTATCAGTTTCTATAAAGTTTTCTCTTTTAACATTTTCAGTTTCCTTTTTGTTTCTTGTATTTTTTTCTATTTCACTGTAATCCTTACCTATCATTTTAGAAACTAATTCAATTCTTGGAAGTTCATTCGCATCATATGTTCCAACTAATTCCCCATTTCTGAGTACTGTAATCCTATCTGATACTTCATACACTTGATCCAAAAAGTGAGTTACAAATATTATTGACATACCTTCTTCTCTAAATTTTTTCATGATTTTAAATAGTTGTTTTACTTCATTATCATCTAAGCTTGATGTCGGTTCATCTAAAATCAATATTCCTTGCGATATATCAACTGCTCTTGCAATAGCTACCATTTGCTGTACTGCAACAGAGTAATTATTCAATGCTTTTTTTACATCTATCTTTAAGTTTAATCTCTCTTGCAATAATTTATCTGCATCACTATTAACTTTTTTCCAATCTATTCTTCCATTTTTCTTTGGTTCACGTCCAATATATATATTTTCTGCAACTGTTAGATTTGAACATAAATTAACCTCTTGATAAACAGTGCTGATACCAAGATTTTGAGCTTCCTGCGTAGATGAGATTTTGATATTTTGTCCCTTTAATATAATTGATCCTTCATCTATTTCATAAACTCCTGTTAATACTTTAATAAGTGTTGATTTACCTGCACCATTTTCACCCATAAGGGCATGAATCTCTCCCCTTCTAAGATTAAAATCTACGTCTGAAAGAGCTCTAACTCCAGGGAAGAATTTACTGATATTGTTCATTTCTAAAACTACATCCGAATTCCCCATTTATATCACTCCCCATCTTTTATAAAATCAATTAATAGTTAAAAAGCAGGTGCTAAAAGCTTAAGATAAACTCCTCTTAGACAATTAGAAGTTATTGATAATAGATAAAATTTCTTTAATATTTTATTTATTATTTTTTACGAAAAGCCCTTTCGGGCTTTTCTTCCTTAACTCTTAACTTTAAACTCTCAACTTTTAACTAGACTTAGTATTTTCTATTAGGTAATTCTGCTGCTGCATCCTTTTGTAAGAATTGACCTTCTTTTGAATTTATGCTCTTTTCAACTTCTTTACCATCTAGTATATTTTTTGAAACTTCTAATAATTGTGGTCCAAGTAGCGGATTACATTCTACGGTTGCATTTGACTTACCATCAACCATTGCTTGGAATATATCCTTAATGCCATCAACTGAAACTATAAATATGTCT
The DNA here is from genome assembly GCF_002006495.1 of Clostridium sp. BL-8. NCBI lineage: Bacteria > Bacillati > Bacillota > Clostridia > Eubacteriales > Clostridiaceae > Clostridium > Clostridium sp. BL-8. The sequence goes on along the minus strand of NZ_LZZL01000085.1, from coordinate 11,997 downwards.
TTTCCAGGTTTTTTACCATACTCTTCTATAGCTTGTATAGCTCCCATTGCCATATCATCATTATGAGACCATAGCACATTTATCTTATCTCCATCAGATTTCAAGAAAGCTTCCATAACTTCCTTACCTTTTGCACGAGTAAAATCACCTGTTTGTGATTTTATTATCTTATAGTTAGGACAGTCTTTTATTGTATCATTGAATCCTTGCTGCCTTCCAACCATGGCTGTAGATCCAACTGTACCTTGAAGCTCTGCTATATTAAGTGTTGCATCTTTTCCAAATTGATCTATTATTATTTGTGCTGCTTTTTTGCCTTCTGCAACCATATCTGAGCCCAGGAAACACTTATAGAGTGAATCATCTGATACTGTTACTTTTCTATCAACAATTACTACTGGAATCTTAGCATCTTTAGCTTCCTTAAGCACTGTATCCCATCCTGTTTCAACAACTGGATCTAAAGCTATTAAATCAACTTTTTGAGCAATAAATGATCTTATTGCTTTTATTTGATTTTCTTGTTTTTGCTGACCATCAGAGAATTTCAAATCAAAATTAGAATCTAAGGTTGGAATTGATTTTATTGAGTCTGTCTCTGCAGTTCTCCAACCACTTTCTGCTCCAACTTGTGCAAATCCAATTACCTTTTTAGCAGATGAACTTTTAGCAGCAGTTTGTGCTGACTGACCTCCTGATCCTGAGCTTCCGCAGCCCACAAACATACTAACGCATAAAACTGCGCTTGCCATTAATGCAATCATCTTTTTTAACTTCATAATTCTTTCCCCCTATATTTATGATCTCGTTTTCATGAATTAATTATATATCTATAGTTTAAAATTGTATTTGCATTAATTAGCACTTTTGTGCACTTTTATGATTTCATTGAATTTATATTTTAGGCATATGAAAGAAAATAACGATTCCAAAATAGGCTTAGCAGCTGGACTTGTTATTTTTTTGATTATGCCTTATTCCAATGTATCCTTGGTAATTTTTTTACATTCTAATAATACCTTTTTAGGAATGTCCCCTTCTTTATTTAGAATTTTTATAGCATATTCAACTGCTTCTTTTCCTCCAGTTTTGCAAGTAAATGTCCCTTGTAATATTCCATTTCTGACTAATTCAATCCCACCTTCATGTCCCTCAAGTCCATCGACTCCTATTATTTTGATATTTCTTGAATTTGTATTTACTGCAGCATAATATGCTCCAAGTGCCATATAATCACTATGAGCAAATATTATATCCACATTTTTATCATCTTTTAATATCTCTTCTATTTTATCTTGTGTTTCATTTTCCTGCCAATTTCCCACAATCGTTCTATCAATATTAATGTTTTTATAGTTTTTAATAGCATCTTTGAAACCATTAGTAATCTCTTTATCTGTGCTTGAATCTAGTACTCCTTGTATTTCTATAACATTAACTTTATTATCACTCGCCAATTCTCTCACAAAATTTCCTGCTTGAAGCCCTATAGATTCAGCATCAGATCCTATATATATTGTGTAATCGTATCCACTTACAGCTCTATCTAACATTATTACAGGTACAGATTTGTTCACTTCCCCTACTGTTCCTGTAAGTTCTTTCGAATCATTAGTTGATACTATAAGTACATCAGCCCCAAAATTTATCAAATCCTGAATGTCTTTTTTTTGTTTTTCAGTATCTCCTCCTGCATCCTTAAATATTATCTTTATGTTATCATACCTTTTAGCTTCTTCTTGAATTTCTTTATTCATTTGAACTCTCCATGGCTCATATAAATTAGCTTGAGACATTCCAATTATAAAAATATCTTTTTTTTCAGAGTTTGTCCTATAAACGTATATTGTTAAAAAAATCAATGATGCTGCAAACATTATAATTATGCAAAAATAAATTATATGTTTTTTATTTTTCATTCTATTTTCCTCTCTTATATTCCGTTGGAGACACTCCAACAACCTTTTTGAAAGCTCTGCAAAAATAGTGTTGATTACTATATCCAATAAGCTCAGCTACATCATATATTTTAATTGTAGGTTCTTTCATGAGATACATTGCTTTTTTTATTCTTGTGTTTGTTAAATAATCAATAAATGATAATCCAGTTTCTTTTTTTAACAACTTGCTTAAGTAAGAAGATGTTACTTCAAGCTTGTCCGATATATCATTTATACTTAAATTATTTAAATAGTAGTTTTCTTCTATATGCTTTATAGCTTCCAAGGTCATTGGATTATATTTTTTCTTTACATTAACACTATTTATTAATTTTAAATACTCATTTTTCACTTTTAAAATTCCATCACACACATTTGCCTGTTCAACTATTACATTGCATTTTAAATACCGCATTATTTCTGTTTCTAATTCATTTCCAATACTTACCCACTTAATCATATCTTGAATACTACTTATTAATATAATATTTTCACTGTCATCATTAAAAATAAACTTTTCTTTAAATTCCTTAAATTTGTCACTTAATAAATTAGCAATGGCAAAAGCCAATAATTCTTTATTCCACTTTTCACCAACCGCTTCAAGATTCAATTTCCCCAAAAGTTTTATAACAATTATTCCAATTCTCTTATCAAACTTTATATTAAAAAATTCTATTTCATTTAACATCTCTTCATCATTTATCTTATTACTTAACCATTCACTAAAAAAATTCTTTTTTAATGTATCTATGTTCTCATTTACTTGTGCTTTTACCCATTCTAAATAATTACTTTCTTTTCTATCTTCAGCAATTTTACAAACTACCTTCTTCATTATTTCTTCAATATCTTTTCTGCTTACAGGTTTTAAAATATAATCAAAAACATTGAATCTCAGTGCCTTTTGTGCATATGCAAACTCATCATATCCGCTTATTATTATTACAATACTGTTATTATTTATAGCTCTTAACCTCTCCAAAAGATTTAATCCATTTAAAAATGGCATATTTATGTCTAGAAGAATTATATCCGGTTTTTTTTCAGTTATTACTTTCAGTGCAAGTTCCCCATCTTCTGCTTCCCCAACTATCTCAATATCATAATCCTGCCAATTTAAAATACCTTCAATTCCTCTTCTAATCTTAGGTTCGTCATCAGCAATAACTAATTTCCACATAGAAACCTCCAGCCCTCTTATTTACCATTAAATTCCTTTTTACACTTAATAATATCTATATTAAATGTATATTTACATTATTTCAATATATATGGAAAATTATTTTATTTGAACAATTGTATGTATAATCTCTTTGTACTATAATATACTTGTGCATACATGAAATCAGGTCTTTATGTAAATGTATACAGTAAGAATTTTACTTAACTATTATTAGGAGGTGTTCACAATGGCAATAGAAAAAAAACTTTTTGGAAAAATGCCTGATGGAAGAGAAGTTGATATTTATACTTTAAAAAACACTAATGGAATGACAGTAGAAATTTGTACTTATGGAGGTACAATTGTCTCATCACTTGTTCCTAGTAAAACAGGTGAGTTTTACGATGTAGTTTTAGGATATGATACTTTAGAAAATTATTTAAAAGGAGATAGATTTTTTGGTGCTTTAATAGGACGTTTTGCAAATAGAATCCAATATGCAAAGTTTACTATAAACGATAAGGAATATAAGGTAGCTCAAAACAATGGTGAAAATCATCTTCATGGTGGAATCAAAGGTTTTGACAAGGTTGTGTGGGATGCAGAAACAATTGATAGTCAATCCAACTCATTGCAGCTTTCCTATCTCAGTATTGACGGCGAAGAAGGATATCCCGGTAATCTTAAAGTTAAAGTGAATTATGTACTTACAGATGATAACGCTATAGAAATAAATTATAACGCAGTTTCTGATAAAGACACAATCATAAATCTTACTAATCATACTTATTTTAATTTATCTGGTCATTCCTCTGGAGATGTACTTAACCAAAAACTTATGATCAATGCAGATAAATTCACTGTAAATGATGCGTATTCAATACCTACTGGAGAAATAAAAGCTGTAGAAGGAACCCCTATGGATTTTAGAAACCTCACTCCAATTGGCCAAAATATAAATAGTGATTATGAGCAAATCATCCTTGGAAAAGGTTTTGATCATAACTGGGTATTAAATACTAATGGCTCAGATAAAATAAAAGCTGCTCAGGCAATTGATGAAAATACCGGTATAGTTTTAGATGTTTATACAACTACCCCTGGAGTTCAATTTTATAGTGCAAATTATTTAAACGAATCTGATATTGGTAAAAATAACGCCATTTATAATAAAAGAAATGCTTTCTGTCTTGAAACTCAATATTTTCCTAATTCTATAAATTGCAACAGCTTTGAGTCTCCGCTCTTTAAGGCTGGACAAGAATATAACCATAGAACAATTTATAAGTTTTCTACATTATAATAAACAATAATATAGAATGCATTTATTAGCTAATGCCTATGAAAGAAAATAGGCTCGATACATTGATTTGTTATTTTTAATTATGCTTAACTATATGTTATTCTATTCATAAAAATATAAGCAAATATTACAATAAAAGCTGAGTGATTCTTTAATTGTCTCATTATTTATAAATTGGACAAGTAAAGAATTTCTCAGTTTTTAATAACAAAATTATGATATCAATTTTCCTATATGTAGCATTTCATAAAACTTGATTTTACATGTATACTCTTATTTCTGTTCTTCTAAAATTTTATAAATTGCCTTTGCAACTCCTAAATTATCATTTGTATCAGTTATATATTTTGCTATTTCCTTTATTTCAGGAATAGCATTTCCCATAGCCACTGATTCTGTGAATTCTGTAAACATTGAATAGTCATTAAAACTATCTCCAAGTACTAAAACTTCCTCTCTTTTAATTCCCATCTTTTCCGCAACTTTTGCAAGTATAATTCCCTTTTGTGCTGTAACATGAGTAATTTCTATATTATCAATAAACGAAGAGGAAACAGCAATTCCTTCTATTTCTCCTATGACTTTTTTCATTTTATTTATAAGTTCTATGTTATTGTGAAAGGCCACAAATTTTCTAACTTCTATTCCGCTATTTAAGAATTCGTCTAAATCCGAAATATAATTGAGATTAATAAAATATGGCTGCATTTTAGCAATTTCTATAGCCTCATTTTCGGTAAGTTTTGGATTAAAAGACAAAGTCCTATATACCATCTCTTTTAATGCTTCTTCTTTACTATCCGTTGTATATATACCTTTATTGGTAAATATTCGTGCAGATACTTTTTCTTGGTGAAGTATATTTATAATTTTAGATGCTTTATCAAGTTCTATATTAATTTCTTCTAATATATTTCCATACTCATCTCTGTATTCTGCACCATTCATGAGTACACATTGACATATTATATTATTTTCTTTTAAAAGTGGCTCCACAGTATCATATTCTCTTCCTGTTGAAATAGCAAATACGATTCCTGCTTCTTCTGCTTTATTTATAGCTGCTACAGTTTCTTTATCTATTTTATGATTTTTATTTAATAGAGTTCCATCCATATCTGATGCAATAAGTTTTATCATTTGAAATCATCTCCTTAATCTTATACATTATGCTTCTAACAATATCTATTATAGCAGAATTTATCTAATAACACTAAGAAGCTTCTTGCACGTTCTACTCATTCCAATTGTTTCTACTTCATAATTCATCCTATATTTTTTCCAAACTCATCTTTAATATGTCTTCATTTTTTCCTTAAACTTCTTTGTGTAACTTGAACAATATTGATAGTAATTTTATAAATATCTATCAAATTATGCTTATAACTTAAAATTGCTCCTTCGTCTAAGTTAAGTCAATGACAAAAATAGTTACAAGTGATAAATAGTAAGTTATAAGCTAAGAAAGAAATCTCCTTTATGAAAAGTAAGACTTCAAATCTTATATTTGGTTTCTCAAATTTTATTTTTGAGATTCCGCTCTAATTACTTACTTATTATCACTTGTAACTATTATAATTCTTCATAATCTACATTAACCAAAATAATAAAGTACCTGTCCTTTCGGTTAGTTATTTCATACCTATAAACTTAAAGTTGGATATGTATACTGTTAGTTGGAAAATGTTTGTGTTCCCATACATTTCCCGTTTCCGTTAATAACTCCTATTCCAACTTTATTATAGGAAGTTTTCATCATATTTGCCCTATGCTCTGGTGAATTCCACCATTGCTTAAATAATTCAACAGGATCATAATTATTATATGCTATATTTTCACCTGTCGACATATATTTATAACCTATTGCATCTAACCAGCTTGTCCAATTATTTCCTTCTGGAGTAGTATGGTCAAAATAATTATATTGTATCATATGATCACTTTTATACCTGGCAATCTGCACTAGGGTACTATCTAGAATCAATGGTTTTAAGCCAGCTTCTGTTCTTTTCTCATTCATTAATTCAAGAATTTGACTTTCCGCAGAAGCTTGTACGCTTATAGAATAATTGTTTGGCAATTGTGGCAAGCCACTTACATCTACCGCACTACTATCTGCTGCAATCTTACTGCTTTCTGCTAAGTAATCCTTTGTTTGCTGTAATTCACCAGATTCATTAAAGCAATATAGCTTATCTGAAATATTTACAGTTCCTGTTTCCATTACTCCATTGCTATCTGCGTAATACCATTTTCCATCATCTCTTATCCATCCCGTTTGCATAACTCCAGAATAGTTTAGATAATACCACTTTTCGTTATCCATAATCCATCCTGTTTTCATTTCCCCAGCCGAATTCAAATAATACCAATTCCCACTATCGCAAACCCAGCCTGTTTGCATTATCCCATTTGTGTTTAAGTAATACCATATTCCTGAAACATTTTTCCATCCTTTAACCTTAGTATTTTCATCTAGATAGCTCCATGTTCTATCAGAATTTTGATACCACTGTGCAGATGCTCTAAACGGTAATAGTGCAGTAATTGTTGCCGTTGCAATACATACATTAATGATTCTTCTCGATACAGCCTTTTTCATAGCTTTTCTCCTCTTCTTTTGTACTTAGTAGTTACTACAATTATCATCCTTCTTCATTAAACGTTTTCATTTGTATTCTTTTATTAGGCCTCATATTTTAATTTTAACACATATCCGCCATTTTTCAATGGTTCATAATAGATTATTTCATTGATTAACTCTGAATTAACATTATATTTATATTATTTTAAAATACAATGTTTTTACTACTAATCCTTATCTATAATGAAGACTTTTAACAATTTATATATAAAATCATATACTAAACATTAGATAATATTAATGAGGATTTGTGATGTATAATAAAGGTGATTTTCATATTCACTCAACCTTTTCAGATGGAGGATGTACCCCTAAAGAAATAGTGATGATGGCTAAGAAAAAAAATGTAGACATTATCGCTTTAACTGATCATAATAACACAGATGGCATAGATGAAGCTATTTTAGAAGGATATAAACTTGGTATTAAGGTAATTCCAGGAGTTGAACTTTCAACTGTTTATAAAAAATCTAAAGTTCATATTTTAGGATATTTTAAAGATAATAGTTACAAAAACGAACTTCTTACAAAAATATTACAAAATATAAAAAAACATAAAATTTCTAAGACTAAGTACTTATTTGGAGCTTATATGCCTTTTGATAATAGAAACGATAAATTATGTGTAGAAAATGGAATAGAAATTCTGAAATTTTTTGGTGCAGTAGTTATCTTAGCACATCCTGTGCTTTTAAATAGATCTGATTTCAAAGAAATTATAAAAATGAACCTTGATGGTCTCGAAGCTAAATATTTTAGTAACAAAACTGAAGATACTGAATATTTTTTAGAATTAGCAAAAAATAAAAATTTACTTTATACAGCGGGTTCAGATTTTCATAATTGTAATAAATTTCATAGAACTCACGGCTTAATAGGAGATGTTTATCTAAATAGAATTGAAATATATAACTTTCTGACAGGCGGTAATTTACCTTATTTTTAAGTCTATTTTATTAATAAATATACTTTCAATTATAGTCGAAAACTAAACTCTAATAATTCTTCTTTATTGTAAAAAATTGTAACTATAATATAGATAAATCTATATTATAGTTACAATTCTAGTTGTAAAGCTTATTCACCACATTATCCCAATTTTTAAGCATACATTCTGCTATTTGAGAATCATACATTATACCTTTATTTTTATTTATTTCCTCTCTGCATATATCATCACTTATTGACTTCCTATATGGTCTATCACTCTTCATTGCATCTACAGAGTCACAGACTGCTAGTATCCTTGACGCTAATGGTATTTCCTCTTCTTTTAACCCTTTGGGATATCCACTTCCATCCCATCTTTCATGATGATATAAGACCACTTCAGAAATATCCTTAAAAGTACTTGCTTTACTAAGTATAGTGTATCCTATGAAAGGGTGCTTTTTCATTAATTCCCATTCATTAAATTCCAGTTTTCCTGGCTTATTTAAAACACTATCGGGCACTCCAATTTTTCCGATATCATGCAAATCTCCCGCAATGTGTATCAGCTTTAATTCCTTTTCTGTCATTCCCAAAATTTTTCCTAGAGTATATGCCATTTCCGCCACTCTAGTTGAATGACCATATGTATAAAAGTCCTTAGCTTCTAATGTAGCTACCATACTGTTTATAATATCCTGATACATATCATAATTATATTCCTCAAGCATTTCTTCACCACCCTTTTTGCTTTCTTCTCCTCATTTCATATATTATCACACTATTAACTTTGTTTAAACAAATATTTGTTAAAATTAAGGTTATTTTTACAGTATTAACTTTAAAATAACACAATATCCTTTTTTATAATATTAACATTCATTATTTTTTTTAATCATTTTCGTGAATCTTAGAATAAATTTTATAACTTCATTCAATATTATTATTAAAAGCGATAACGCTACTACTTTAATCCACATTAATAATGATAATGTCACAGAATTGAAAAATGTGGTAAAAAACTGAGTGAATATAATTTGTGCTATTCCTGTAATTAAAATTGTCTTAATAGCTGTAGTATTCTTTAAAAAATTGGGTAATATACTATCTATACCAAATTCTCTACAATTGAAAGCATTAAATAATGCATTAAACGCAAATAATCCAAATAAAACAGTTTCCATTTCATTTGCGGACCCAATCTTCTCTGTAGATGCACCTAAAACATTAAATTTCATTTGAATAAATAAAACCAATGTAACATATATAGCATTAAACAATATACTTGTAATCATGGTTTTGGTGATTATACTTGAATTTCTGGCTACTGGCTTTTTATTAAACACATTATTTCTTATAGGTTCTAATCCTAAAACTAATGCTGGTGGTCCGTCCATTATTATATTAATCCATAATAACTGAATTGTAGTAAATGGCATATCAAAGTTTAAAATTTGTGATATAATCGCGATTAAAAATGCAATTATATTTACTGTTAACTGAAACTGTATAAATCTTTGGAAGTTTTCATATACTCCTCTTCCCCACTCTATACCATGAATAATTGTAGCAAAGTTATCATCTGTTAAAATTATATCAGCAGCATTTTTAGAAACTTCTGAACCCGAAATTCCCATTGCTATACCAACATCTGCTTTCGTTAATGCTGGGGCATCATTTATTCCATCTCCTGTAACTCCAACTACTTCCCCGTTATTTTGAAGTGCTTCTACAATTCTCATCTTTGTTTCTGGCTTACTTCTAGCTACAATTGCTATATTTTTAATTTCATTTTGCAACTCTTTATCACTCAAGGTATCAATATATGTTGCTTCCACTGCTTTCATTCCATTTTTAAGCATTCCAAGCTCGGTTCCTATTGCAACTGCTGTGTTTATATTATCACCAGTTAACATCTTAGTTTCAACGCCAGCCTTCATAGCTGTCAAAATAGCATTAGCTACATCCGGTCTTAATGGATCCTTTATTGCTACGAAGCCGCTAAATATTAATCCACTTGTTTCTTTACCTGATTCCAATTGTCTTAAAATACTTATTTCACTAGTAACAGCAGCTTCCGCTTCTACCTCGTCTATAATTCTGAATCCAAAGCCCAAAATCCTCATAGATTTAGCTTGAAGCTCCTGTATATCTTGCATAATTTCATTTTTTCTTTCTTTTGTCAACTCTTTTTGACTACCATTTAAAATTTCATGAGTAGCATTAGATAATATTACTTCTGGAGCACCTTTAGCAAGAACTACTTCATCTTTATTTATCTTTACTACTGTTGCCATAAATTTATTTTTAGAGCTAAATGGTATCTGATGGATTATTTTGTTTTCTTTTCTTTCATCTTTGTAATCATATTCCTGCAAATATGAAAGCAATGCACATTCTGTTGAATTTCCTAAATAATTAAATTTTCCATCTTCAAAATTAATATGCGCAGTGGAATTAATAAGACAATTTTTTATAAAATATTCATCTATCTCCTTTTTGTCTTCTAGAAATCTTCCATTCAAATAAAGATTTTCTACAGTCATTCTATTTTGTGTTAAAGTTCCTGTTTTGTCCGAACAAATCACACTGACAGAACCTATTGTCTCACATGCTTCTTTCTTAGTTACCAATGCATTAATTTTAGCCATTTTCTGCATTGTAATTGCTAAAGTCATGTTAATCATTGTTGGCAGCCCCTCAGGCACAGCTGCAACTATTAAGGCAATACATACTATAAACGCAGTTTTAACTGGATCTATTGAATCTAAAAAAGGTATTATTCCAGATGTATCAATATTTAATTTATCTGACAACATCATCTTTACTACCATAAATATAAATAGTATTGCTGCTATAACGCTAGATATTTGAGTGATTACTTTCCCAAAGTCACCCAATTTTCTTTGAAGAGGGGTTTCTTCTTCCTGTCTTTGAAGTTCTTCTGCAATTTTACCCATTTCAGTATTATCACCAATACTTGTTACTACCATCATTGCTTTACCATAAGCAATTAGAGTTCCGCAAAAGCCCATATTAACCTGTTTTGCAGGAATTGGATCTTGAGCCTTTTTATTTCCGCTTATTTTTATTTCTTCCATCTGAATTATTGCCTTAGCATCTTTTTTTACATCATCAGATTCTCCAGTTAACATATCTTCTCTGACCTTTAAATCTATAGTTTCAATAAATCGACCATCTGCTGGAATCATATCTCCAGTTTCAAGATAAACAAGGTCTCCTGGTACCAAATCACTTTTGCTTATTTGTACTACAGTAGAATTTCTCAATACTTTCACAACAATATCTTCTGTCATTTTAGCTAAAGCTTCAGCTGCTTTCTTGGATTTTCCTTCTGTGATTATACCAATTGTTATTCCTATGGCTACAGCACATACAATGCCAATAGAATCATAAACCTCCCCAATAATTGCACTTACCAAAGCTGCAACTAAAAGAATAAGCATCATTGGTTCTAGCAAAGCACCCTTTATATCTTCAAATATGCTGCCCTCTTCTCTAGTTGTAAATTCATTTTTTCCATATATCTGATTTCTTTTTTTAACTTCTGTTTCTTCTAAGCCGCTTTCTAAATTGACATCTAAATCTTTTAAAACAGATTGTATACTTTCATTGAAATATTTCATTAATTAAACTCCTTTTATAGTAACGCTTTTAATCTAAATCTCTATACTTGTCTTAATTTAGATACACTTATAACTTGCCAATGTGTTTTCGAGCAAAAAATATATAGCCAATAATAAATTAATCTAATTATTGACTATTTTCTTATATGTTATAAACTTATATTAATTTTAACATATTTTCAATTCTATTTATATATTCATAAATCACCATATGTTCTTTTAGGCACAATCAAATAAATAACAAGTCCACTTGCCAGCCTATTTTCCATCATCCTGCGTCGGCAAATTGGCCTAATAGACTCGCTATGAGGTAAATTTACCTCCTTGCCTGATGAAAAATATTCAAGGCAACCTTGGATCTGTTATTT
>NZ_LZZL01000084.1:0-20964 GCF_002006495.1 Clostridium sp. BL-8 | reverse complement strand
GAATAATCAACTATGGATTTTTTATTAGTTCAATTTCATTTTACAACAGGTCAATAAAAAATGATGTAGAATAATGAATTAAAAAAAGAGGAGTTAGCATTATGAATTTTGATATACAGTCCATAACATGGGATGATGAAAGAAGAAAGAACAGAGCTAAATTAATTGCAGAAGAAATAAGTAAATCAATTCAGATAGAAAAGCAGTATACTGCACTTGAATTCGGTTGTGGCACAGGACTTATAAGTTTTTGTCTTAATGATAAATTTGAAATGATAACTCTTGTTGATACGTCAAAAGGTATGATTGATGTATTGAACTCTAAGATAGAATCATTTGAAATAGATAATATGAAGGCGTATCAAATAGATATAAATGAAAATCATACTTTGTCAGGGGATAGCTATGATGTAATATATACGTCTATGGCTTTACATCATATTATTGATACAGAAGCAACGATAAAGAATTTATATAAATTACTAAAGTCAGATGGTTATTTATGTATTATTGATTTAGATGAAGAAGATGGAAGTTTCCATAAAGAAGAAAAAGATTTTAATGGGCATAATGGATTTAATCAGAATGATCTCAAAAATGTATTATTAAAAGCAGGATTTAAGGGAGTAGAGTCTACTACTTTTTATGAAGATGAAAAAGTTGTAGAAGAGATAAAAGTGAAGTATTCATTATTTTTGATGACAGGAAGAAAATAATAATAATGGATAAGGTGTTTATTTTATATAAATAATAAGTATATATAGAGATTACATTATTAGTAAGAAATGATTGTGTATTAGTAACCTACAAATTAATAAAACATAGTGAATTAAATGAAAATAAAAAATATTCACTTCGTAGCTCTATATGGAAGCGCTTTGAAGGTAAGTGGAAAATGATTTTTCATCAAGGAACGCAACCTCGAAAATTTAGAAGAAATATTGCATTGTGAGGGGGATTAAATATGATTGAATCAAAAGCTTGGGATTGGAGTAAAAATGAAGATGACCAGTGGCTAAATCCTTCAATAGAAGCATTTTATTTAGCTGAATCCTGGAAATCAAAATGTTTTAATAAGTTTCTTGATTTAGGATGTGGATTAGGAAGACATTCAATATTTTTTGCACAGAAAGGATATGAAGTAACTTCTGTAGATTTATCTGAGTATGCTGTAAATCACGTGAAAAATTGGTCTGATAAAGAGAAATTGAATATTAAGACAAAAGTATGTGATATGGTTAATTTACCATTTGAAAATAATACATTTGATTGTGTAATAGCTTATAATGTCATTTATCATACTGATACACAGGGATTCCTTAAATCCCTCGAAGAAATAAAGAGAGTATTAAAAAGTAATGGAGAATTATTTATTACTTTAATTTCAAAAAATACTTGGTCATATCAAAGATCAGATCAGTACAAGTGTATAGATAGTAATACTATTTTGAGAGATGAACATGATACAGAGCGAGATGTACCTCATTTTTATGTTGATATTGATGATATAAGAAAATACTTTTCTGACTTTGATTTTATAAAAGCACCTGTTGAGCAAACAGAATATAGTATAAAAAATACAGAGTATTGCTCAAAACACTTTAATTTGATTGTCAGAAAAAAGTAGAATAGAAGGCAAAATATTTTATAAAATACTAAAGCCTTATAGAATGGAGCGAATAATGATGAAAATAAAAAGAGAGACAATATATGCTAACGGAATTAATATTCCAAGTATTATTTTAATACCTTCCAATTCAATTGGAGTTGCAGTAATAACACATGGGTATGGTGGATGTAAAGAGGAGCAACTTGGTTTAGCTTATCGTGTAGCTGAGCTTGGTATAACAACTTGTGTTATTGATTTGAGAGGTCATGGTGAAAACACTAATTTATTTGATGGAAACATATTGTTGGATATTGAAGAAGTTATTAAATATTGGCGTAACTGTGGGCAAAAAGTAGTAGCTATTGGTCATTCTTTAGGAGGCAGATTATCATTAATAAGTAATGCTGATTATGCAGTAGGAATATCACCTGCATTGGATAGGAATTTTAGTGAGAAGACCCAAGAAATTTTGAATAATATGAGAGGGTATAGAGTAAAAGAATCAGCGGATGAAAATTTATTTAAAGTTATTGAAATGATACCAATATTAGACAATGATAATAGTAAAAATAAAATGATTATATATGGTTCAAGAGATGTACCTGAAATAATAAATTCATCTTTTAATCTTAAAGAAACTGGATTATTAGTTAAAGAAGTTAAAAATGCTCTTCATAATGACATTTTTACACTTGAAGATACTATTCAATATTTGATTGGACAATTTAATATTTGGTTTGATATTAATAAATAGATTTGTGCAAGTAATGGATTTTAATATTCAAGAGAATCGGAAAAATATAGTAAAGTGGAGCAAATTAGCAAAGGAAATATAAGAGACAAGAAAGTATTTGATAAAGTGATGAAATTATTGGGGCTTGATTAGTAAAAAAAGTTATCGAAGAGTGTATAACATAGTTATTAGTAAGATTATTAATAGTGGTAAATCAATAAAGATAGGTGAATATAAAAAAGGTATAGGATATTTCCACAGTATAAAGTTGAAATCTCAAACAGGTAATAAGATTAAAGAAGGCTATGATATATTATGGCTTGAACCTAACGATTGTATTAAGTGATCGTTTTTTTAGAACATTACGCTTGGTAGTATTAGAGGCTTCAAAACAACGATATTAAGTTGGAATTCTTTAAAAAGAATTAGTAACGGAGGGGATGACTTGTGATAATAATGATAAATGGTGCATTTGGTGTTGGTAAGACATCAGTAGCGAACTGCTTAGTAAAAAACATTAAAAATAGTATGATTTATGATCCAGAAGCAGTAGGATTATTACTACGAAATATTATCCCAATCGAAATTATGCAAGATGAAGAAAAAACAGGTGATTTTCAAGATTTTAGTTTATGGAAAAAGACTGTAGTAATTATGGCTAAGGAAATTAAACAACAATATAATAGACATCTAATTATTCCAATGACTATAAGGAAAGTTGATTACTTTAAATATATTTTCAGTGGTTTTAAGAAAATTGATAATGACATATATCATTTTTGCTTGACAGCACCACTTAATACTATACATTCAAGACTAAGTCAAAGAGGAGAAAAACCTAATAGTTGGGCTTTTTTGCAAACAGAAAAATGTCTTAATGCTTATGAAAATTATGATTTCAGTGAATATATAGATACTCAAAATATAAGTATTAAAGAAATAACTCAAATTATTATAAACAAAATACGTAAAGAATTTTAAAATTTAGTTTGGAGAGAAAAGATAAATGAAAAAAATAGGTTTGTATGAAATATCAGTAATTGTATTTTTTCTTTTACTCCCTATAATTGGAGTGATTGCTGATGTTTTTATTTTAAAATTTGAAGTTAATATATTTAGTTTGATGTTTAAGTGGTTTGTTTTTTCAGGTGTAGGATTACGTTTGATGTCAGCAGGATTAAAGCAGGCAATCAATCCTTCATTTACAGCAAAAGAAATATTTAAAGTTAATGAAGAAAGATGTTTTGTTATTGTTAGAGAAATTGGCTTTGCAAATATAAGCTTTGGTTCAATTGGTATATTTTCATTCTTTTATCCAGAGTTTCGATTAGCTGCCGCAATAGCAGGTGGTTTATACTTTGGACTTGCAGGATGTTTACATTTCTTTAATAAAAATAGAAGCAGAGACGAAGTATTTGCAATGATTTCTGATTATTTTATATTTTTTGTGTTGATGATCCTAATAATATTAACTTAATAAATATATATTGACTTTCTATATATTTGGCAATATAATGTAAAAAAACAAAAAATTAAATTTGATGAAGAGAAAGAGTAAGTATAAGAACTAAGCTAAAGTGAATTTGGGATAGTGGAAGCCAAATTCTATAGATTATATTGAATGGGTCTCGGAGATGTGATGTGAAATAATAGTAGCAGTAAATCGATAGTCCGCCGTTACAGGGACAGGGTATCGAGTAATATCTGTACCTGAAAGAAAGCTGATTTTATATTAAGGTGGTATAGCAGAATATTCATTTTGCCCTTGTTGGGGTGAAGTGTTTTTTTATTTTATAGAGTTTTTGGCTGATACATATTTTAATATAAGAAATAAATATGGGTGGCGCATGGTCACTTTGTCCCATATAGGGATGAAGTGGCTTTTTTGCTTTTAAAATTATTTATATGAGAGGGCGAGAGATATGTAAATCAATAAATTTAAGATAATAACTATTTTTAAAATATAAAAACCAGGAGGTAATTAGAATGGGACAAATTAAAATTTATGGTCTAAAAGATAATTTAAACAGTATTAAAGGATGGTTGTCAGATATTATTCAATCTTGTGAAGTAGAAGCTTTTCAGTATCCAAAGGAAAAGAGATTTCATAGATTTTTTCCTTTAGACAAGGAATATTTTTATTTTCCAAATGATAGAACAGAAAAATATATAATAATTAAAATTAGTATATTTGAGGGAAGAAGTGTTGAAGCAAAGAAAAAACTAATAGGACTTTTATTTGAGAGGATACAAAATGAGTTAGAGATATTGCCTAATGATGTTGAAATAACAATTTTTGAAACTCCTAAGTGCAATTGGGGAATAAGAGGATTACCAGGAGATGAAGTAGGATTGAATTATAAAGAGAACTTTGCTACTCCATTAGCGAGCAGATTAGGAGTTAAGATAGCAATTAGTGAGAAACAATTAATTTCGTTAAAGTTTTGCGATTTCATATAATAAAGCACGATGAAAAAACAGAAAGTAAGTGGAAATAAAAAAGCAAATGGTATAATATAAAATTATGGATTATTTTGAAATAAATATAAATGATTATAAAGAATGTTATAATCTAATACTTTTATTAATAGATTGATATTACCTTAATAGTAAAGTAGATATAATTAATCTTTAACTATATCTTAGAAATATAAAAATATATAACCACTTAAATGGGAAAATATAAAAATATTTATTTATTTTTATAGGTTCATATAAAAATATGAACATTTAAAAATATATTTAAATATTTCTATGTAAATTTGTTTATAGAAATATATTTATCTAGGAACATACATATAAAGAAACATATTTTTATATAAAAATATGTAAATATATAAATATTTATAGAAAACATGCGCCTTGAGAGGAGTAAGGGAAAATTTAAATATTTTTAATTAATGGAGAAAAATTTACTTTTAATTTTTATAAGAAAAAATATTTACTAAGGTGGAGATAATAAATGGAATTGCTTAAAAATCATATATTAAAACTTGAAAATGATTTATTAAAACCTGAGATAAGACAATCTGCAGAAAGGACAAGTGAATTGTTAATAGATGGCTTTACAGAGTTTACAAGTTCAGGATATATATATAATTACAATATAGGACAAGCAATAGATGAATATATTAATGTACAAGATATGTATTGGGAGATAACAGACTTTAAAATAGATCAACTCAGTAACGACTGTGTATTAGCAACATATAGATTAATAAAGCATAATGAATTGAATGAAAACAAAAAGTATTCACTGCGTAGTTCTGTATGGAAGTGCTTTGAGGGTAAGTGGAAAATGATTTTCCATCAAGGAACAATAACTGCTTAATTATAATTGAGATATGATTTTCAATTATAATTTATATAATAAATATAGTTGTATTGGAGGATTCATAATGAACATAAACAGAGATATAATTAATGAAAGGGTTAATAAATATTATTGGGAAGATGATTTAAATTGCGCTACAACAGTATTAAAAACTTTAGGAAGTATCTATAAGATAGAATTAGAATCTCAAATAATAGATTCTGCTATTGGAATGCATGGTGCAGGAAAGTTTGGAGCTCAATGTGGATTAGTAGAAGGAGCTTTAATGTTCATAGGTATTTGGGGTAGAAAACTTAGATGTGATAATAAAAGGATCGTAGAATATTGTTACAATTTTGCAGATAACTTTCAAAGTAATTTTGGAAGTTTAATTTGTAGAGAATTAAGACCTCAGGGATTTAATAAAGATAACCCCCCACATCTATGTGAAGAAGTGACTAAAAAAGCAATTGAATTTACATGTAATTATATTGATAATACAATTTTATAAAGGTTTATATATGAGGAGAGAGTTATATAATGAATATTAACATAATTGAAAAGGATATATCTGAAATAAATATGATAAAGCCATTATGGGAGAAACTTAATTTGATTCATCTTAATAAGTCAGTTTATTTTAAAGCGAAATATAAAACATTTACTTTTGAAGAAAGAATGAAATCAATTTATGAAAAGGCACAAAAAGGGAGCATTAAACTTGAAGTGCTTTTAGATACCGCAAAAGATGAATATATTGGATATTGCTTATGTTCAATTGAAGATACTTTTGGAGAAATAGAATCTATTTTCATAGAAGAGCAATATCGTAAACTTGGATTAGGAGACAAGCTAATGAATAATGCTTTGAAATGGTTTGAATCTAATGGAATAGTAAAAATTGAAATCAATGTTGTTTATGCAAATGATGAAGCTCTACCATTTTATAACAAACATGGATTCTTCATTGGAAATTATATTTTAAGAAGGGAAATTAAATAGTAAGATATAAAGTTGAATGATGATATTTTCACGATGTAATAGAAATATAACAAAATTAAAATAGAAATAGATCTCAAGTTTTTTAATATATGAAAGATTGAGATCTATTTTTATGTAAATAATACTAATGATCTGGATATAACTATTATAAAAAAATTTGAATTTAATTCTAATAATAAGTATAAATACATTTATAATTGTAGTTGTATAAAAATAACAAATAGATATATGTATATACGTAAAGATATTAAAATAGTAAAATAAAATAAAATTATTGACTACATATAGATGAATATCTATACTGTATACGTAGAAATAAATATGGATAATGTTGAGAGGAGTATAAGGTGAGCACAGAATATGAAGAAAATGCTAAAATACTGAAGGCTTTAAGCGATCCTAATAGACTTAATATAATAGATCTGCTTTCGTGCGGAGAGAAATGTGCGTGTGAGATATTGGAAAGTTTTAATTTTACTCAACCTACGTTATCTCATCATATGAAAGTATTAATTGATTGTGGTTTAGTTGAAGCTAGAAAGGATGGAATTTGGAATTTGTATAAATTAAATATAAATAATGCGAATCGATTGGTATTATTCTTATTAAAGCTAGTCACAGAAAAAGAAAAATGCATATGCGATAGTAAAAAATTTAATGTGCATTGTAATACAGATAATAGTAGGGGGTAATATGAATAAAACAGATTTGACCGAAGGAAAAACTTTAAAAGTATTGACAACCTTATCTGTTCCTATAATGGGAAGTTCTTTATTACAATTTACATATAATTTAGTTGATATGTTATGGGTTGGCGGCCTTGGGAGTGGTGCTATTGCCAGTGTCGGATCTGCAAGTTTTTATATGGGACTTGGCTATTCAATAAATTCCTTAGTTGTTATTGGTACTGGAATAAAAGTTGCTCATGCTATTGGAAAAAAAGATGATAATGAAGTTAAAGAATATATTAATGCGGGGCTTTTAATAAATACAATAATGGCGATTTTATTTGCATCAGTATTGATTTTAAGTGGAAGAAGTCTAATAGATTTTTTGCATATTGATAATCCAAGTGTTGCAAGAGACTCTTATCTATTTTTAGCTGTAAGTGGACCAACTATGTTTTTTACTTTTTATAATCTGCTTTATGCAAGAATACTTGGAAGCTTTGGAAATAACAAATTACCATTTAATATTAACTCAATAGGTGTGGTTGCAAATATTATATTAGATCCGATTTTTATTTATGTATTCAAGTTTGGAGTGATTGGAGCAGCAATTGCAACAATGCTGGCTAATATTATAATGTTTTTGCTATATTTGTCTAAATCATCGGATATACTTAAATATAATCTAAAAACAAAAATATACTATGAACAAATAAAAGAAATAATAGTTTTAGGATTTCCAATGGCACTTCAAAGAATTTTATTTACTATAATAAATATATTCATTGCACGAATTATTGCGATATTCGGCTCAGATGCTATTGCAGCTCAAAAAATAGGATTACAAATTGAATCAATTACCTATATGGTTATAGGCGGGCTGCATGGTGCAATAGCGGCTTTTACAGGTCAGAACTTTGGTGCAAAAAAGTATGACAGAATAAAAGAAGGATATAATACAGCAATACGAATTGGTGCGATATATTCGCTTATAATGGCATTTTTATTTATGTTTTTTAATGTTCCATTTATTAAATTATTTGTTAGAGATGAAAATACCATAGTTATTGCAAAAGCTTACTTACAAGCAGTAGCTTTTTCGCAGATTTTTAGTACTATTGAAACAGTGTCAAACGGTCTATTCACTGGAATTGGCAAGCCTAAAATTTCTTCAATTATAAGTATAATATTTACAGGTTTACGTATTCCAATGTCATTAGCTTTAATTAAGCCTTTTGGGCTTACTGGTATTTGGATGAGCATTTCATTATCAAGCATACTTAAGGGGATTACAGCTTATTTATTATATATAATTCAAGTAAAAAGAAAATATTAACAGGGGGACAATTCATGTTAAACGAACTTAAAGAATTATTTACGCCTTATGAATTATTAAAAGGAAATTATGGGATTGAAAGAGAAAGTTTAAGAGTAAATGATAATGGAGAATTATCAGAAAAAAATCATCCGGAAATATTTGGTGATAAAGTTGAAAATTCATATATAACTACAGATTTTGCAGAAAGCCAAGTTGAGGTTGTAACACCACCTTTTACAAATGTGGAAAATGTCTATAATTTTTCAAATGCACTTTATGATATTGTTGCAATGGAAATTGGAGATGAGTATTTATGGCCGCAATCAATGCCAGGTATAGTCCCTGCAGATGATAAAATTAGAATTGCAGAGTATGGTGAAAGTAGTAAGGGTACGGCAGCCAGATTATATAGAGAAAGTTTAATTGAAAGATATGGTGGTAAAAAACAAATTATTTGTGGTATACATTATAATTTTTCTTTTAGTGATGAATTCTTAGTAAAATTATATAATAGTAAAAAATTTAATAAATTTTTATTTAAAGGAAACTGTGGTAAGCAGAATATTAGTTACAAAGAATTTAAAAATAACATTTATTTAAAAATAGCAAGGAATTACTTGCGTTATAGATGGTTTATAATATATTTATTAGGTGCGAGTGGTGTTGTAGATAAGAGCTATGTTGGTAAATGCTTAAAGTCATCTACACAAATTGCGCAAGATAGTTTTTCAAATGAAGGAGCTTTATCTTATAGAAACAGCGAATGTGGTTATAAGAATAAAATTGATTTATATCCAAATTATGATTCCGTTGAAAGTTACATCGAAAGCTTAAAAGAGTTTATAAGCGACAAACTTATAGATAGTTACAAAGAATTATATAGCTGTATAAGACCTAAACCAGCTGATCCAGATGATTTCTTTAGCTCACTTAGTGGTGATGGAATTAAATATTTAGAGTACAGAAGCATTGATATAAATCCATTTGAAAAAGGAGGAATAAGTCTAAATGACTTATATTTTCTTCAAATATTCAATTTATTCTTATTAATAAATGATGAAAATGATTATGATAAGTGGCAGGAAGAAGGAAATGAGAATCAAAGAATTATTTCAAAGCTTGGTCAAAATGATATTATGTTAAAGAAAAATGGAGTTCCAATTCCAAAGAAACAGTGGGGATTAGAAATATTAGAAAAAATTAAAAATATAAACAATGAACTTAAGCTTGATAAAGAAGAAATTATAAATCTAATGATTGAAAAAATAAAAGATAATAAGTTGACCTATGCATATAAGATTGAGCAAAAGGTTAAAGAAGAAGGGTATATTAATGCTCATTTGAATTTAGCAAAGAAGTATAAGAAAAGTGCTTATGATAATAGATTTAAGTTGCAAGGATACGAAGCATTAGAGTTATCTACTCAAATTTTAATGAAGGATGCAATAAAAAGAGGTATTAAGGTTGAGGTTTTAGATAAAACAGAAAATTTTATTTCTCTAAAAAAGAATAATAAAATAGAATATGTAAAGCAGGCAACAAAAACTTCAAAGGATAACTATGTAACAGTTTTAATTATGGAAAATAAAAGTGTTACTAAAAAGGTATTATCGGAAAATAAAATTAAAGTTCCACAAGGAATAGAAGTAAATTCTATGAATGAAGCTTTAAATGTAATAAAGGATTTTGTAAATATTCCAATAGTAATAAAGCCTAAATCGACTAACTTTGGCTTAGGAATAAGTATTTTTAAAGATGGAACAGATGAGAAAAGTATACAAAAAGCCTTTGAAATTGCTTTTAAACATGATAATACAGTTCTTATTGAGGAATTTGTAAAAGGAAAAGAATATCGCTTTTTAGTTATAGATGATAAAGTTGTAGGAATACTTCACAGAGTTCCAGCCAACGTTAAAGGAAATGGCATAAATTCTATTACAGAACTTGTAGAAGTAAAAAATCAAGATCCTCTTCGAGGATACCATTATGTTACTCCTCTTGAAAAAATAATATTAGATGAGAATGCTGAGCTATTTTTAAGACAGCAGAATAAAGATTTTAATTATGTTCCTAAAAAGGATGAAGTAGTTTACTTAAGGGAAAATTCCAATATAAGTACTGGAGGAGACAGCGTAGATTACACTGATGATATTCCAGAAAAGTTTAAAAAGATAGCTGTTCAAGCGGCTAAAGCTGTTAATGCTAGAATTTGCGGTGTAGACATGATGTTAGAGGATTATTCTGATGAAAATTCAAACTATGCAATAATTGAACTTAATTTTAATCCTGCAATCCATATTCATTGCTATCCATATAAAGGCGCCGAAAGAAAAATTGGGGCTGAGGTATTAAAAGTGCTTGGATTTTTAGAAGGCTAAATAATAAAGTAGGTCGATGAGTAATTGAAAGTTTATTCATCGGCTTGTTTCAAAGCTAAGTATAATAAAACAACATAGAAAATCAAGAGAAGCTCTATAAATAGAGCTCCCTGTAATATAATTACTTACTATTATTATAGAGTTTCAACAGCTAAAGCTGATAATGTTGCGTTAGTTATAGTCAAACCAGCTGTCTCAGCAATCAAGCTACTTGGTTCAAGCTGAACTGTATAAGTTACATTTCCGCATGCTGGATTGCAATCGCAATATTGGAAAGCAAATGATTCAGATTCCAAAACGCTTGCTATTTCAGAGAAAGTATGAGTTCCACCTACTGGTTGAGGTGCTCCATCTGCAAGACTCTTAATTATAATAAAGTTTAATGTTACAGCAACAGTTGCTGGTAAACAGATTAAGCTAGTAAAAGTTAAAAGAACTTTAGGATTGCACATGCAAGTAGTATCAACTGATACGCTAGCTACAGGAATAGGTCTAGATAATGGTGTTGAAATTATAGGCATTGGTCCAATTCCACCACATCCAACATTTAATATAGCTCTGCCAGGTTCTTGAGGAGCACAACCATACCCACAGCCACATGATGGATAATAAGGGCGATTATCAGAATATTCATAACCGCGTTCGTTTTCACATAAAATGTTCATAATATACCTCCATACTATCATAAGTTTATCAAAGTTTTCTCCGTATAATTGAGTTATAAGAGATTCTTTTTATAGTATATTGTATGAAAAATATATAAAAGTGTGCTGTATAAGATCTTTTGATAAATATATAAATTTTGTATGGAATATTTTATAATTATTTATTATAATCTGATGGTAAATGTAAATATTAATTAAATTAATAAAGTTATATCTGTTATAGATAGATCCAGTACAAAGTTGTAAATTTTTAATATAATAAAAGTTAGGTTAAAATGAAATAGAGTTTAGATTTTAAACATAATCATGCAAGACAAAGGTGAGGTGTAGATACTAAGATGATAAAGAATGATCACGTTAGAGAAATAGAAAACAATTTAAGATTAGTTAAGGAAGAAGTTAATAAAGATATATTTGATGGAAATTTAGAAGAAGCTAAAGAAAAAGTAAATAAGCAGCTAAGAAGATTAGTTGGACTAGATATGGGGACTGTAGATGTATTCTCCTTTGATAGTATAGCAGCACTTATAAGCAAGGAAATGCAATATAATGCTGAAAAGTTTATAGCTTTTGGAAGTCTTATGAAGCTAAAAGGATTAATAAGTGATAAAGAGGATAATCAAAATGCAAAACTTCAGTACTATGAAAAATCTCTAGAAGGTTTTTATAAGGCCTATATAGAAGATGATGAATTGACTGCTAAATATTTAGATGAGGCAGTAGAAGTAGCAGATGAACTTAGTAATTATGAACTTTCTCTTGATATTGATAAGAAGAGCTTAAAAATATATGAGTATTCTAAAAAATTTGATAAAGCTGAAGACACCTTATTTTATATGCTTAGAAAGACTGATAATGATGGCAGTGTTATACTTGAAGGAATGAAATTTTATAATAGACTTAAGGAAGTTGACCACGATGAACTAAAAGAAGGTAATCTGCCTATTGAAGAAGTTGAAGATGGGATATCAGAGCTTGAAAGAAGATTAGGGTTATAAATAGATAAATTAATAATAGCTAGTATTAAAGTCAACTTTAATACTAGCTATTATTTTGTTTTCCAAATAATTTTTGCCTAACTTTTTTTAGATTTGTAACTTGTCTTGTTATTGTAGATACGAAAATTACTCCTAATGATAAAGTTCCTGCACTATAAATTGTATCTAATCCAAGAGCTACAGCACCATGTATATTTCCTCGAATTGTTTCATACATGGTATAATACATACCGGACCCAGGAACTAATGGGATAAGAGCACAGACAACTAAAGTTGTTACAGGTGTTTTTAGATATCGTGCACAGATTTCTGAATATATACTAAAAATTATAGAAGATATAAACATGGATAAGATATTGCTTATTTTATTTTCAACTAAAAATAAATAGCAAAACCAGCTTAAGCCCCCACCAAGTGCTGCAAAAATTAATTTTTTTCCTCTTATATTAAAAATTATACCAAATCCCAAAGATGCAAAAATTGAAACTATAATTTGTTCAGTCATATAATCCTCCTGCAATTATAAGAAATATTGTAACTAATTACATAGAAATACCTAAGCTTGTTATTAAGATACTTAAGATAGCTCCAGTTCCAACTGCTATTGATACAGCTACTAAAAAAGCTTCTGAAGCTTTTGTGATGCCAGATAAAAAATCACCTGCTATAGTATCTCTAATAGCATTTGTAATTGTAAGTCCTGGTACAAGAAGCATAATCGCGCCTATAATTGTTTTATCCAGATTAGAGCATAAATTAAGTTTTATTGCTATAGCAGCTAAAAATGCACATAAGCCACCACAAACGCTATTTACAAAGAATTCGTTTATATCTAACCGTCCGAAGATAATTTCTCCTATTTTAATAACTGCACCTATAAAGGTCGCAACAAAAAAATCTTTTATATCCCCACCAAACATGATTGAAAAGCAGCCGGCAGCGATAGAAGACCAAAGTAAAGTAACTAAAAATGAATATCTAGTGCTTTTAGATATTTTAACAAGCTCTTCATAAAAGTCATAAATAGGAATATTTTCTCTTTGAATTTTTCTAGAAAGATCATTAATACGGTCTATCTTGTTTAAGTCTACACCTCTTGAAGTAATTCTTTTAACAAGTGTCGCAACTTCATCATTATAAGTAACTGTAACAATTATTCCTGTTGGTATTACAAAACTATCTGCTGTATGAGCACCAAAGGAAGTGCATATTCTACTTATTGTTTCTTCAACTCTATAAGTCTCAGCACCACTTTCTAACATTATTTTTCCGGCCAGCGTTGATACTTTAAGTAATTTATTTAAATCCATAGTTTTTTCTCCAATAATTATTTTATCAACTGCATTATAGCATATAATAAAAATTTCTTATATAATAAAATTTTTTGTTCTTTAATGTAAATTAATTATATGTAAAATTATGCTCAGCGCAAGTATCAAAACAGTAAATATAGAAGTGTAAATATTATATAAAATAAAAAAATAATACTAATAATATCAGAAATACTCAAAAAATAGTTGATTAATATAGTAAGAAATCTTATAATTTGAATATAAAAATTATGTTGGGGTGATAAAAATGAATTTTGAAAATATTCAAAAAGAAGACAAAGAAATTTACGATCTAATTGAAAAAGAATTAAAAAGGCAGCAAAAAGGTATAGAATTAATAGCATCAGAAAATATTGTAAGCCCAGCTGTTATGGAAGCTATGGGATCTTATTTAACTAATAAATATGCTGAAGGATATCCAGGTAAAAGATATTATGGCGGATGTTACGTTGTTGATGAGATAGAACAGATAGCAATTGATAGAGCTAAGAAACTATTTGGTGCAGAACATGCTAATGTTCAGCCTCATTCAGGTTCTCAAGCAAACATGGCTGTTTATTTTACTGTACTTGAACCAGGAGATACTGTTCTTGGCATGGATTTAAGCCATGGGGGACATTTAACTCATGGTTCACCAGTTAACTTTTCAGGAAAATTGTTTAACTTTGTATCATATGGAGTTGATAAGGAAACTGAAATGATAGATTATGAAAATGTAAGAAAAATTGCTAAAGAAGCAAAACCTAAACTTATAGTTGCTGGTGCAAGTGCATATGGAAGAATTATAGATTTTGCAAAATTCAGAGAAATAGCTGATGAAGTTGGCGCTTTACTTATGGTAGATATGGCTCACATTGCAGGACTTGTTGCTGCAGGAGTGCATCCATCACCAATACCATATTGTGATTTTGTCACTACAACAACACATAAGACTCTAAGAGGTCCAAGAGGGGGATTGATTCTTTGTAAAGAAAAATATGCTAAAGATTTAAACAAAAATATATTCCCTGGTATACAAGGAGGCCCATTAGAACATATTATAGCTGCAAAAGCTGTATGTTTTAAGGAAGCTTTAGAGCCAAGTTTTAAAGAATATGGAAAAAATATAGTTGAAAACTGTAAAGAACTTGCAAGCGCATTAATTTCAAAAGGATTTAAAATTGTTTCAGGTGGAACAGATAATCATGTGTTCCTAGTTGATTTAAATAACAAAGATATAACTGGAAAAGAAGCAGAAACCTTATTGGATTCAGTAGGTATAACTGTTAATAAAAATACAGTACCAAACGAAACAAGAAGTCCGTTTGTAACTTCTGGAATTAGAATAGGTACAGCTGCAATTACCACAAGAGGTTTTGTAAAAGAAGATATGTTAGAAATAGCTTCAATTATTTCTGATGCAATAGATAAAAGAGAGGGAGATTTATCAGAACTTAAGGCTAGAGTAGAAGCTTTATGTGATAAACATCCATTATATAAATAAATATATTTTAAGAGGCTTCATAAACAATTATGAAGCCTCTTAATTATTATGTATATGTTGAAATTAATTTTATGCATTCTGCATTTGGATATTTTCTTAGCCCCTATAAATTCACTGAAATGTAATTTTATTATTGCACATATAGAGGATATTAAATAATTTATATTGAACATTTTAGGGTTTTTAGGAATATCATGAATTAAGAAGTAAGAAGGTTTTATAGGAGGCTTATATAAATGAATCCCTATCAATTAATTGTTTCGGTTCAACAGAAAATGCAGCAGGATCCTGAATTTTCTAATAGGTTTAATAAGGCAGTTTCTGATTTAAACAGGGTGCCAGGACTTCAGCAAAAAGTAATTCAAATTGCCCAGCTCAGCAGTGAAGAACAAAGACAAGAAGCTATGGACAAACTCCCTAAAGATGCAAAACATGCAGTGAAAAAAATATTATCATTACTAGATGATTATAATCTATATAATTAATAAAATTCGTCTATAATTTTAATACTAATATACATTCTTTAGTTCTTCAAAAATGAAGGGAGGTTCTCTTATAAAATATCTATAAGAAAACCTCCCTTCATTTTTGAAAAATTTAGTTAGAACCCTCTCTTGTCTGCTTCTATTCCACTCTCATTTTTTGCAGGTTTTTCTATAGTTGTATTAAAGCTGCTTTTGGCATGTTGATTTTGAGTTTTGTTTCCATTTCTTAAATAGTTAGATTCTGAATAATCTTTATTGTTATTATTTTGCATAAAACCATCTCCTTTTAAATTATACGTATATAGTATTTCTATATAATAAAAATTTACTAATGGTAAATTCAGTATTATTAAGAGAGTATTATATAAATTAAAGAAGTAATTCGTCTGTCTATAATATTGTAAGTAGAATAAATAGTACATTCCAAAAAAACAAATGCATTGATAAGGTAATAAAAAAACAAAGAAGAACGCGCTGCTTGGCAGTAAAAGAAGGTTCTACGCTTATTCTAATTAAAAAATATAATCCTATTAGAGTAAAGAGAGCAGCACATACACTATTGTATGAAAATATAAAAATAAGTAAAATTAGTCCTAAAAATATAAAATTCCAATTTGGCATATATTTAACTGTTACATATTTCATACCTGAGCCCAAATACATACCATTAATGGCAATATCAGCTTCTTTGTCTATAGTGACTAAAATAGCAGCTTTATTACCAAGATTAAAGGCTGTTTCTCTCGTTATTCCAAAAGTTTTTGACGGTTCAAGTTTTATGGGAATAGAATTTATTAGCAATTCTTTCTTTAAGAATTTAGTAGTAAATTCTATGTTATAAGTTATATTATCTATAGTAGTTGTCCAAGTTTTTCTTCTCATATAATCCCTCCCTTGCATCTAAATAATTTTTATTGAAATAGATTATATATCTATATATATATACAATAAGATGATAAATAGAATTGTATAAAAGGATATATAATATAATGGCGAAAATATATAGATAAAATTATTAATTTACAAAATAATAATTTATTAAAGAAAATTTATACAAAATATGATATAATAAGATGTTTTTAAGGTTAGGAATATAAAAGAAAAATAGGTAAAAAATAATTTATAATCTATAATAATTAAGGAGAGATAAAGATGAATACATCTACAATGTTTTTATTTATTATTATATTTGCGGTAGATATACTACTCATTGTAAAGGATATAAGAAGTAAATTGATAGTTAGGGGTAGCAAAAAATTTAAGGTTATAATACCAGTTATGATAGTAGTATTTATTATAATGACTCTTAAGAATTCTAGCTTTGGAACTGAAAATGTTATAGTATGCATTTGTATATTACCACTTGCATTCGTTGGTAATAAAACAGGTATAACAGAGAAAGGACTTTTATTTAATTCATATGTAACTCCTTGGGATAAAGTTGAAAATTATTCTTTAAAAGAAGAAGGAGAAAAATATGTACTTTCTTTTAAAACAAATGTTGGAATGAAAAAAATATTCTTTAAACTTGAACATAAAGATGAGGTCAAAAAGTATTTATCCGGAATAAAAAAATTAAAATATGTTATATCATAACTTTAGGTGCTGAAGGAATAAAGAGTTGCCGTGAAATAATTTTCTAGGTAACTCTTTATGTTTTAAAAAAGTATAGGGCTTTTAATGTAAACTTATATGATATAATTGATACATTAATACATAAATATAATTGACGTTAGAAAAAGGCACAGTTAAAATAATATGTTTAATTATTATTTTAACTGTGCCAAGGAGAGGAAGAGAAACAAAATGAGTAAAACTCTTGTATTAGCTGAAAAGCCATCAGTGGGAAGAGATCTGGCAAAAGTTCTTAAGTGTAATCAAAATAAAGGTTCATATATAGAAGGAAGTAAATATATAGTGACTTGGGCAATGGGGCATTTGGTTGGTCTTATGGACCCAGAAGGATATGATAATAAGTATAAAGAATGGAAGATGGAGACACTTCCGATGCTTCCTAAACATATGAAGCTTACAGTATTAAAAAAAACAGGAAAACAATATAATGAAGTTAAAAAGCAATTATTAAGAAATGATGTAAGTGAAGTTATAATTGCAACAGATGCTGGTAGGGAAGGCGAGCTTGTAGCTAGATGGATTTTAGAAAAATCAGGTGTGAAAAAGCCACTTAAAAGATTGTGGATTTCATCACAAACAGAAAAAGCAATTTTGGATGGATTTAGAAACTTAAAGCCAGGAGAAGCTTATGAAAATCTTTATAGGGCTGCAGTATGCAGAGCAGAGGCAGATTGGCTTGTAGGACTTAATGTCACTAGAGCTTTAACCTGCAAATATAATGCCCAACTATCAGCAGGAAGGGTTCAATCACCAACATTAGCTATGATAGTATCAAAGGAAGATGAGATAAAAAACTTTAAACCAAAAACTTACTACACTTTAGATGGAAAAACTAAAGGCTTTAATCTATCATGGATAAATAAAGATAATAATTCACGAATATTTGATGAAGAATTTGCTAATAAAGTATCATCTAAATTAAAAAATTCAGAAGGAAAAATAGTTAATATAAGTGAAGTAAACAAAAAAAAGTTTTCTCCAGCGTTATATGATTTAACTGAACTACAAAGAGATGCAAATAAAATATGGGGATATTCTGCAAAAC
Source organism: Clostridium sp. BL-8 (assembly GCF_002006495.1). NCBI lineage: Bacteria > Bacillati > Bacillota > Clostridia > Eubacteriales > Clostridiaceae > Clostridium > Clostridium sp. BL-8. The sequence goes on along the minus strand of NZ_LZZL01000084.1, from coordinate 2,301 downwards.
AAACATTAAATATAATGCAAAGACTTTATGAAAATTACAAAATATTAACTTATCCAAGGACAGACTCAAGATATGTTACTACTGATATTGTAGCTACAATTCCAGAAAGATTAAAAGCAATATCCATAGGAGAATACAGAGCAGCAGCAGAGGAATTGCTTAAAGGAAAGATAACTGGTCATAAAGGCTTTGTAGATAATTCAAAGGTTAGTGATCACCATGCTATAATTCCAACAGAAGAGAGACCGAATTTATCAATTTTATCTTCAGAAGAAAGAAAAATTTATGATTTAGTAGTTAAAAGATTTTTAAGTGTTATGCTTCCACCTTTTGAATATGTTCAAACCACAATAGAAGCAGATGTTAATGGAGAGAGGCTAATAGCTAAGGGGAAAGTTATTAAAGCTAAAGGTTGGAAAAAACTTTATGACAAATTAGATGAAGATAACAGCGAAGAAGATATTAAAGAGCAAGTATTGCCTAATGTATCTAAAGGTGACAACATTAAAATAGAAAGTGTAAATTTAAAGAAAGGTGAAACAAAACCGCCTGCTAGATTTACAGAAGCCACACTTTTATCAGCCATGGAAAACCCACATAAATTTATAAATGTTTCTAAGGAGGCAGCTAAGACCTTAGGTGAAACAGGGGGGCTTGGAACTGTTGCCACTAGAGCAGATATTATTGAAAAGTTATTCAATTCTTTTGTTATAGAAAAGAAGGGTAAGGAAATAATACCTACATCAAAGGGGAAGCAATTAATAGAGCTTGTGCCAACAGACTTAAAATCACCTCTTTTGACAGCTAAGTGGGAAAGTCAACTAGATGAAATAGCTAAAGGAAAAAGAGATGATAATTCATTTATAAGAGAGATGAAAAACTATTCAGTTGCATTAGTTGAAGATGTTAAAGGTGGAAACAGCAAATTTGTTCATGATAATAAAACTGGAAAGAAATGTCCTAATTGTGGTAAATATTTATTAGAGGTTAAAGGAAAAAATGGAATAATGAATGTTTGCCAGGATAGAGAGTGTGGATATAGAGAGAGTGTATCAAGAGTGACGAATGCAAGGTGCCCTGAATGTAAAAAGAAGCTAGAACTTAGAGGGCATGGAGAAGGTGCCATATACGTATGTCCAGGTAGCAATTGTAATTTCAGAGAAAAAGCATCTCAATTTAAGAAGAGATTTGAAGGTAATGGAAAAGTTGACAAAAGAGAAGTAAATAATATAATTAAAAAAATGAAAAAAGAAGCAGAAGCTGATATGAATAATCCTTTTGCTGATCTTCTAAAAGGTTTTAATAAATAGCTAAATAATAAGGCAGAACACAAAGTATAGTGTTCTGCCTTCATTTTATGCATATGATTATAATAGTACTTTATTTATTGGTAGTAAAATCAGTTGAGAAGGCAAGTTCTTTTTGTTCTTCTAAGACCTTAAGTCGTTCGGTAAGAGCTTTATGGATGGCATTGTAAGAATCACTTCCAAGTACAAGTCGTTTGGGTGCAGGATTTTGTTCAATGCTATTAATTATTATTTTTGCCATCATGGCAGGATCACCAATTGAAAGATTTTTGCCTTCTTCAATAAAACGCCTAGTCGCACTTGCAGGGCTTGCATCATAAGCGTCAATTTTAGGAGCTATCTTTGAACTTCCATATCTAAATTCTGTACGAGCACCACCTGGTTCCACAATTGTGATACCAATATTGAATGGTCCAACATCCTGCATAGTCGATTCAATAAAACCTTCGATTCCCCATTTGCTTGCATGATACATACATGCACCAGGATTTGTTGCTTGTCCACCATAAGAGGAAATCTGTATAATTCTACCTCCATCTTGTGCACGCAAATGTGGAAGTGCTGCACGTACTACTTGAATTGAACCAATTAGATTTGTGTTAATTTGTTGAATTATTAAATCATCAGTTAATTCTTCAGCCGAACCAAAAAGACCGTACCCAGCATTATTAATAATCACATCAATCTTCCCAAGATCAGAGAATGCTTTATTCACTACTTCATGAATAGCTGATGTATTAGTTACGTCTAGATGAGCTAGCCATAGAAGATCACCATATTTATCTTTGAGGTCATTCATAGAATCCATCTTACGTACAGTACCAGCGACACAATCACCACGTTCAAGTAATTGTTCAGTCATATGTCGACCAAATCCACTATTTACACCAGTAATAAACCAAGTTCGTTTTTTCATTTTTATTCCTTCTTTCTTAACAAAATTATAAAGATTTATTATATAACTAACCGGTTAGTTATATAATAAATCTTTATA
>NZ_LZZL01000083.1:0-23522 GCF_002006495.1 Clostridium sp. BL-8 | reverse complement strand
TAATGGAATTAAGTCCAGATCCATTATTAGATGAACTAAAGAAATATGTAGCTAACATAAAATTAGGTACTACAGCACAATTAGGAGATACTCTAAAACCAATACTAATAAATGAAGAAATTTTTGGAGTGAATCTTTATGCCGTAGGTTTAGGAGAAAAAATCGAAGGTTATTTCACTGAAATGATCTCTGGAACTGGTGCTGTTAGAGGGACTTTAGAAAAATATTTAGAATGTAAATAAGCTATGATTACATTAATATGTAATAAAAAACATTCCTATCATTCCTGTTTATTATATTCTGCCAAATAATATAAACAAGGAATGATAAAAATGTTTAGAAAATTATTAAGAAATATATTATAACACAAATTACATTAACTAACAATCGTACGTAAACTAAGAATATTTTCAAAAAAGTATCAGAACTTAAGAGCGATATTAAGCAAGAAAAATTAAAATATGCAGAAGTTAATGTAAGCAGATGAAAGAAAACGTTATGGTGAAGTATTGAAGAGATACAGATTGCGATAATGTCATAGAGCCATATGGTGTGTGTTATTAATAAATACATTCAACACTTTATAAATATTAAATATTTATTTGAAAGTAGGATGATTAACTTGAAAAAATTTATGGATGAAAACTTTTTATTATTTAATGAAACAGCTATAAAATTGTATCACAATTATGCAAAAAATATGCCTATTATTGATTATCACTGTCATATTGATCCAAAAGAAATATATGAAAATAAAAAATTTAATAATATAACTGAGGCATGGCTATATGGAGATCATTATAAATGGAGAGCTATGAGATGTAATGGTATAGATGAAAAATATATAACAGGTGATGCAAGTGATTATGATAAATTCCTAGCTTGGTCTGAAACTATAGCTATGTCTATAGGAAATCCACTTTATCATTGGACACATTTAGAGCTTCAAAGATTTTTTGGAATTAATGAGCCATTAGATGAAGAAACTGCTCCAATGATTTGGAAAAAGGCTAATGAATTATTTAGCGGAAATGGTTTTAAGGTAAGAGATTTAATAACAAAATCAAATGTTGAATGTATATGTACAACAGATGATCCTACTGATACATTAGAATATCACATAAAACTTAAAGAAGACGCTAGCTTTAATGTAAATGTTTTACCAACATTTAGACCAGATAAGGGAATTGAAATAAATGCAGATGGTTTTGCTTTATGGATAAAAAAATTAGAGCAAGTATCAGAAATGATTATTGAAAGCTATGATGACTTTTTGAATGCATTGGATTCAAGAATAAAATTTTTCCATTCAGCTGGATGTAGAATAGCAGATCATGGAATAGATGGTGCTGTGGTTTACGAAGAAGCATCAAAGGAAGAAGCAGCTGATATATTTAAAAAAGTGTTAAATGGAGAAGAAATAAGCATCAAGGAAGAAAAGAAGTATAAAACTTATACCTTAAAACATGTATTTAAGCTTTATCATGAACTTGGATGGGCAATGCAGCTTCATATAGCAGCACTTAGAAATAATAATACTAGAATGTTTGAGAAAATAGGAGCAAACACTGGATTCGATTCAATTAATGATGAAAGTATAGCTTATCCGCTTTCTAGACTTTTAGATTCTGTAGATAGAGAAAACATGCTTCCTAAAACAATTCTGTATACATTAAATCCAAAGGACAATTACGTACTTGGAACCATGATTGGAAATTTTCAAGGGGAAGGAATTCCAGGAAAAATACAATTTGGTGCGGCATGGTGGTTTAATGACAACAAGGATGGAATGATTGAACAAATGAAAACACTAGCTAACCTTGGAACATTGGGTAATTTTGTTGGAATGTTAACTGATTCTAGAAGTTTCTTGTCTTATACAAGACACGAATATTTTAGAAGAATTGCTTGTAACTTAATTGGAGAATGGGTAGAAAATGGTGAAATACCAGAAAATATAAAATTGCTAAAAAGAATTGTTGAAGGCATATGTTATAGCAACGCAAAAAAATATTTCGGTATTTAAACAAAGGATTAGTTAAAAATTAATTAAGGAAAGAGGTAGATTGTATGTCTAAAATAGATAAAAAAATTACATTACCTACATGTATAGGTTATGGATTAGTAGATTTAATGGGCGGTGGTGCCTTTACAATTATTGGAGCGTTCTTATTGTTCTTTTATACAACTTTTTGTGGACTTACACCTATAGAAGGTGCTTCTATTGTTGCAATCGCGCGTTTTGTAGATGCCGTTGCCAGCTTGTTTATAGGAAGTTTATCAGATAATTTTTATAAAACTAAGCTTGGAAAGAAGTTTGGAAGACGCCGTTTTTTCCTATTAATTGGAGCGCCTTTAATGGCAATCTATGTATTAATATGGACAATAGGAATGGGATATTGGTTTTATTTAAGCTGTTATTTATTATTTGAAATAGTTGCGGCTATGGTATTAATTCCATGGGAAACATTACCAACTGAAATGACAACTAATTATTCTGATAGAACAAAAATTTCAACTTGCAGGTTAGTTATTTCTTCTTCAGGTCAGTTCTTAGGAACTTTTGTTCCAGCTCAATTAATTGGACATTTTGGTCAAAAAAATCCATATGCATATTTCTATAATGGATTGTTCTTTGCAATATTATATGCAGTTTGTATACTTATAACATACAAAGTGACTTGGGAAAGAGAAATTACACCAGCCATGGAACAAGAATTAATAGAGTTATCTAAGTTTAAACATCATACAAGCTTTGCTGAGTATTTAAAAGTGCTTGCTGAATATGCATCTACATTTAAGCTTAAAAGTTTCAGAAAACACTTAGGACTTTACTTATTATCCTTCACCGCTGGGGATATATTTAATGCTGTATTTCTATTTTTCTGTGTCTATAATTTAAAGATTTCATCATCTTTTGGAGCATATTTGCTTTCATTTAGTATTATTGGTATACCAGGAACTATTCTAGGAGGAGTTTTATTTTTAAAACTTGGCCCTACTAAATTATACAAGATTACTTATACGTTTATGATATTAAGTATGTTAGCATATTATGGTGTTTATGTAGTTAATCCTGAAGCTAAAACTGCTATCTTACTTGTAATTTCTATAGTTTATTTCGCATTTAGATCTTTGGCAGTTTTAACTCCTTGGACAGTATTCCCATTTATTCCTGACGTAGATGAGATTGTTTCAATGAAAAGAAGAGAAGGACTTTTTGCAGCAGTTATGACTTTTACTAGAAAAAGCACAGTAGCTCTTGCTACATTTTTAATTGGTGTTGTGTTACAAGAAGGAGGATTTGTTAAGGGGCAGGATGTTCAATCGCCTCAAACAGTACAGATTATTGGATATGTTTTGCTTATTGGAGGCGTAGGTCTGCTTGTATTATCTTTAATCCTCGCTTTCACTTTTAAACTGGATAAAGAAACTCACCAAATATTGATAAACGAAGTTGAACGTTTAAAAAATGGTGGTTCTAAAGATGATGTTGACTTTAAAACAAAAGAAGTTGTTGAAAATCTTACAGGTTATAAATATGAAGAGGTCTGGAAAGAAGACATTATGTCAGATAATCTAATAAAGGCTAATTCATAACTTAAATAAAAATACAAAAATTATAGGGGGAATTCATATGTTACTGAAACAGTTTTCATCTATGGAAAAAATTCAGAATGGTTATTTAGTAAAAGGCGATACAGCTGATATAAAAATAATTTTTATATCAGATGACATTGTACGTGTTAGAGTATCTTTTGATAAAAAATGGGAGGAAGCATCTTATGCATTAGTAACAACTGCATGGGAAGACAGATTAGATTCTTTGTTTAAAGGAGAGCGTAAGAGAATAGAAGCATTAGATATTCCCTTTGAAGAAACAGAAAAAGAAATCATATTTTTTACTAAAACCTTGAAGCTCGTAATGTCTAAAGCACCATTATATTTTTCAATATATAAATTAAATGGAGAAAAGATATATAGTGATCTTCAAGATAGGGCCTTTGAGTGTGATCAGCTCGGAAGAATTTCTCATTATAACGAAATTGATCTTCAAAATGATCATTTTTATGGATTTGGAGAAAAAACAGGACAATTAGATAAATTGGGAAGAAGAATGCGCATGTCACCTAAGGATGCAATTGGACATGATCCTGAATATGGTGATCCCTTATATAAACATATTCCATTTTATATTAGATTAAATAATAATAATCGTCATGCATTAGGAATATTTTATCATAATTCACATGATTCAGTATTTGATATGGGAAATGAAATTAGTGGGTATTGGCCTCGTTATAGTTATTATCAGGCTGATGGAGGAGATATTGATTTATTCTTCATAAATGGACCAAAAGTTGAAACGGTTTTAGATAATTACACAAAGCTTACAGGAAAACAGGCAATGCCTCCAAAACAAAGCTTAGGGTATACAGCTTCTACTATGTATTATGCTGAACTTGAGAAAGACTGTGATAAGGAAATATATGAGGTAATTAAAAAGCATTTTGATGAAAAAATGTATATAGATAATTTCAAATTGGCATCTGGTTATTCTTCTGGAGAAGAAGATAACTTAAGGTATATATTCAATTGGAATAAAAAGCGCTTTCCAAATCCTGATGAGTTTTTTGAAAAAATGAATGAAATGGGGCTTAACGTGATACCTAATCTAAAACCAGGTATTTTAACAAAGCATCCATATAAAAAAGAATTTGAAGAAAATGATGTGTTTATTAAAAATCCAGATGGTGATGGAGATTATTATGGCCGCTGGTGGGGTGGTACTGGAAGATTTGTAGATTTTACAAAATCTTCTGGAAGGGACACTTGGAAGAAGCTGCTTAAAGAAAATATTTTAAGTAAAGGAACAATAACCGTTTGGAATGATAACTGTGAGTATGATGGGATAGAGGATCGTAATGCATTATGTGATTTTGATGGAAAACCAGGTACCATGGCTGAGCTTAAAATTATTCACTCAAATATGATGGCTTATGTAGGAAAGCAGGCAGTTAATGAACTTTATCCAAATAAACGTCCATATATTATAAACCGTGCTGGATTTGCAGGAATTCAAAGATATGCGCAAACATGGGCTGGAGATAATCTTACAGATTGGCGTACATTAAAATTTAATATAGCAACTATTATTGGAATGGGATTATCAGGAGTTGCTAATACAGGATGCGATATTGGAGGGTTTGCGGGAGGTGCTCCAGAAGGCGAATTACTTTTAAGATGGATACAAAATGGTATATTCCAGCCAAGATTCTGTATTAATTCAGCCAATAATGATAATACTGTTACTCAGCCATGGATGTATGAAGAAAATAATGAATTCGTACGTAATGCATATGAGCAGCGTTATAGAATGTTACCATATTTATATTCTTTAATGTATGAAGCGCATACTACCGGCAAATCAATAATGCGTCCACTGTTCATGGAATTTCAGGATGATGTTAGCTGCTATGATGATAAATATATGACATTTATGTTTGGACCGTCAGTTCTAGTCGCAAATGTATTGGAAAAAGAAGCAAAGTCAAGAAAACTTTACTTGCCAGAGGGTTGCACATGGTACCATATGAATAACAATATGACTGCATATAAAGGCGGACAAGTGATTGAAATTCCAGTTAACCTTAGTAGTATTCCAATGTTCCTAAGAGGAGATGGAATCTTCATAACAAATGAGGAAGTAAAGCATATTACTACTGATAAAATGAAGAAATTAGATATTTTAATCGGTGGAGAAGCAGAAAGAAGTTTTAATTTCTATGAGGATGATGGTATAAGTAATGATTTTGAAAAGGGTATGTATGAAAATACAGAAATTAATATAAGTGGCGGAGCACGTAAGAAAATTTCCTTCAAAACAACAGGAAGTTATGAAAGTGAAATATCCGATCTTACAATTAAGTTAGTAAGTAAAGAGAAAGGTGCATATTGGGTTTCTGCTAATAACGAGAAAGTACCACGTTTTCTTAATAAGACATCCTTTGAAAAAGCAGAACAAGGGTGGTACTATGAGTTATCAGATAGAACAGTTTTAATAAAATGTAAGAAACCAGCTAAAAAAGAGTTTGATATTATAGTTTCCTGTGAAAGGTTTGATTTAATTGGCATGGGAGATGAATAGGAAAAGATAATATTTAGAAAAGTAAGATAAAAAATCGTATAAGGAGTATAAGAGCATGATTATAAGTAACAAAATTATAGAACTAAAAAATATTGATAATTATTTAGAAATAACTACAGACGCAGCAAAATATAGAGTTGTCCTTTTAAATGATGATATAGTAAGAATTCGCTGTACCTTCGAGGAAGAATTTAAGGAAGAAGCATCCTATGCTCTGATTATGACAGCTTGGGAAGATAAACTAGATGAATTATTAGGAGATGAAAGAACAAAAATTACAGCAATCAGCAGTAAATATGAAGATTTAGGTGATCATGTATTATTAACTACAAACAGCCTGAATATCAATGTCTATAAAGAACCCTTTGGTATAGAAATTGCAGATAAGGAAGGAAATATATTACATTCAGATTTAAAGGAAAGATCTTATATAAAAGATTCTATAGGAAGAATATATCATTATTCATGTATGGAGGACGATGATTATTTCTATGGTTTTGGAGAAAAATCAGGTTATTTAAATAAGAGAAGAAGAAGAATGAGAATGCATAATATAGATACCTATGGCTATGATTCTGAATGTACCGATCCATTATATAAGCACATACCTTTCTATATAAAATTTAACAGTAAAAATAATATGGCAAGTGGAATATTCTATAATAATTCCTATGACTCAACCTTTGATGTTGGCTGTGAAAAAACTGGATATTGGCATAACTATAGTTATTTCTGTGCTGATGGCGGAGAATTAGATATGTTTTTTATATATGGACCTAGAATAAAGGATGTAGTGAAGAATTATACGGATTTAACAGGAAAAACTAAATTGCCTACAAGATATTCTTTAGGTTATATGGGCTCAACAATGTATTATACAGAGCTTGATAAAGATTCAGATAAGACTATTTTAAAATTCCTTGATAAATGTAAAGAACAGGATATTCCTTGTGATGGTTTCTTTTTATCATCAGGTTATACTACTGGAGATACTGGAAAGAGATATGTATTTAATTGGAATTATGACAGATTTACGAATCCTAAGGAATTTGTTGCCCAAATGAAAGAAAAAGGAGCAGCTTTAGTTCCTAATATAAAACCAGGGATGCTTACTTCACATCCTTTATATAAAGAATTTGATGATGCAGGGGCTTATATAAAGGATGAAAAAGAAGAAAAATCAGAAATAGACAGGTACTGGGGAGGTCCTGCTTCATTTGTAGATTTTACAAATCCTAAAGGAAGAGAACTATGGAAGAAACATTTAAAAGAAGCTTTAGTTTCTCTTGGAATTACATCAATATGGGATGATAACAATGAGTATGAAATAAATAATCCTGATGCTGTATGCTATTTTGAAGGAATGAAAAAAGAAATAGGAGGCTTAAGACCAATAATGCCTAATTTAATGGCACTAATGGCAAATAAGACAGTAGAGGAAACTTTCCCAAATGTAAGGCCATACGTGGTTAACAGAGCAGGTTTTGCTGGTATCCAGCGTTATGCTCAGACTTGGGCTGGAGATAACAGCACAAGCTGGAAGAGCTTGAAATTCAACATTCCAGTTATTCTTGGTATGGGACTTTCAGGGGTGGCAAATCATGGCTGTGATATAGGAGGCTTTTATGGAGAAGCACCAGAACCAGAATTATTTGTAAGATGGGTACAAAACGGAATATTCCAGCCAAGGTTCTCAATACATTCCTGCAACTCTGATAATACAGTTACTGAGCCATGGATGTATCCATCATATACAAAATATATAAGTGATGCTATAAAATTCAGATATAAATTAGTACCATATTTCTATTCTTTATTATTTGAAGCAGCAACAGAAGGTTCACCGGTTATGAGACCTTTAATATACGAATTTTCAGAGGATAAAAAACTTCTTGAAGAAAGCTTTGATTTCATGCTTGGAAGCTCTATTTTAGTTGCAAATGTTCTTGAAAAAGGTGCAAAAACAAGAAAAGTATATTTACCAGAAGGAGCTGTGTGGTTTGACTGGTATACAAAAGAAGAATATGAGGGAGGACAGACAATTGAAGTTGAAGTTTCTTTAAATTCAATTCCTATGTTCTTCAGAAGTGGTGCAATTGTGCCTTTATGCGAAAACTTGAATAATATTCATAAAGATCAAATGGAAAAGCTTAATATTTTAGTGGAACCATCAGAGGAAACAAATTTTGTATTATATGAAGATGATGGAGTTTCAAATAATTATAAAAATGGAGTATATCTAAAAACAACTATAAGCATTAATAATAAGGCTGGAGTAAAAATTGCCTTTGATAAAGAAGGTAATTACGAAACAAAGGTTAAGGAAATGGTAGTTGATGTAGTCTGCAGAGAAATAGCTCCAATGCAGATAAGGCTTCAGGATAAAAAACTTCCTATGTTCCTTGATAAAGGAGAATGGGAAGCAAGCGGAGCTGGCTGGTATTATGATATAGAACAAAAGACAGCTAAAGTAAAATATGATAACTTAAAAGAATCTTACACATTATTCATTGATTTTGAAGTTAAAGATTTAATTTCAATGTAACTTCTATAGTAATAATGGCAAAGCGTACAGTATCATGAATGATATATTGGCTTTGCAGTAATAAAAAGAGGGAGATGGGAGGTGAAAATCACTTTCTATATCTCTCTAAAATTATATAAAAATTTTAAGCAATGTAGATGTTATATAAATTTTATTATCATATTGCTAATTTAAATTATAAGTCCTTAGCTATATATTTAGATGTAATAGCAATTTATCACTGAAATTTATATACATAATTTAAGGAGGTTTATCATGGCATTTCAAGAGAAAAGTTTTGATTCATTTAATGAAAGGGATAGAGTACAGGCATGGATTTATACTCCAGTTCGTAAGCCAAAGGGGATAATTCAAATTGTTCATGGTTATCATGAACATTCACGCAGGTATCTTCACATGATATTAAAGCTAAATGAAGCAGGATTTATAGTAGCAGCAGATGATCACGTAGGACATGGAAAAACAGCATATGTTTCGGATAATTGGAGCGATTGGGGAAATAAGGGGTATATGACAATGGTAGAGGATGAACATACCCTTCGTAAAATAGTGCAAGAGGAATATCCAGATCTACCGTATTTTATGTTTGGACATAGTATGGGATCAATGATCGTAAGGTGCTATGCGTCCATTTATGGAAAAGAAATTGATGGAATTATTTTATGCGGAACTCCAGGTATATTTAAAACAGCGCCTTCACTTATGCCTGAACTTAAAAAGCTTATAGATGAAGGAAAAGGAGAAATAGTTGATCCTGTATATGAAGAAAAGCTTTTAAGCTGGATGTGGAATACAAAGCGTTATGAAGAGAATCCTATAACGTCAAGAAGTGGATGGGTTTGCAGTGATCCAGATGTAATTGAAGATCATGGAAGAGATATATATAGTGACTTGATAGTGCCACCTAATATAAGATCTTTATATTCTTTTGTCAGTATGATGAATGCTGTTGTTGGAACTGAGTGGGCAGAAAAAGTGCCGGCAGCAATTCCTTTTTACAATATTGCAGGAGATAAAGACCCAGTTGGACAGTATGGAGAAGGGGTGTATGCTACTTCAAACTGGCTTGCAGAAACAGGGCATATGGTTAGAACAAAGGTTTATCCAGGATATCGTCATGAAATACTCAATTACCTTGATATCAGAAATGAAATTGAGGATGGGATTATAGGATTTGTAAATAGTATTCTTGAGAAGGTATAAAAGCTTTTTGTTTAATAAAAACTAAAACTTTTTATTAAAATGAAGTATTTGAATTTTTTGTATTTAGGCACATGAAAGAAAATAATAGACCAAAATAGGCAAGGATACTGGTCTGTTATTTTTTTGATTGTGCTTTATATTTAATGTATAAGAAAATAATTTTGTTAGTCAAGATTACCTAAAATTAAAGTCCTCGTTCAGTTTTGGCTGAGCGAGGATTTTAATTTTTATGTTTAGCGGATTAATTGCATGTGCTTTTCTACTATTTTCTTTGAGTAGTATTAAATATAACTATTTATAAATTGTTAATATCAAATTGTTTTAAAATAAAATCAATAAAGTATTTACTAGCAATAGGTAAGGTTTTTTTATTTTTAAAGGATATGCCAATAGTACGAAGAATGGGTGGATATATTTCCTTTTTAACTATATTATAGCTAATTCTATCTAATGTTAATTCGGGTAAAATAGTTATACCTAAACCTTTCTCTACCATAGACATAATTGTATAATCATCATAAACACGATAATGTATATTGGGCTGTAAATTATTTTCTTTAAAAAACTTTAAGGGAACACTTAGTTGACCTTCATCTAAAAGAATGAAAGGTTCATTTGATAATTCTTCTAAAGTGACCTTTTCGTGACTAGCTAGTTGATGGTTATAAGGCAAAACTGCGAGCATTTGATCTTGCTTTAATGAAATCGTAGGTAGATTATCTACAGCATCAGGATTAACGAAGCCAAAATCTACGCTGCCTTCTTTAATCAATTGCGTAATACTTGTATATTCTCCTTGTTGAAGTTCAAATTTTACTGATGGATAGATTTCTTTAAAATTTTTTATTAATTCAGGGAGCCAGCTAGAAGAAATACTTGAAAAAGTACCAATACGAATAATACCACCTTGAAGATCCTTCATTTCTTTACTTTTTTCTATAAGCTCTCTATACGAATTATATACATTCTTAATATATGGAAGAAATTCTTCACCATCAGGAGTTAAATTAACTCCTTTTCTAGACCTGAGAATCAGTGTAGTAGAAAGTTCTTCTTCTAATGAATGTACCATTTGGCTTATTGCAGATTGAGTGTAGCCAAGTTCCTTTGCTGCTTTTGTAAAACTACCAGTTTCTATTATTTTAATAAATGCATAATATTGGTTCATTATCTACTCCTTTACATAAGTAAATCTAATATAAACATTATAATTATTTGTTTTATTAATGTAAATGTTAATGATAGAATATAAGCAAGTTTTATAACAAAGAAAAATAGAGGATTAATTGTACATTAATTAATGAAAGGTTTATATATTTTTAAATTGGGGTGAGAAAATGAAAAGTAGTGAATTAAAATATCAAAATTATATTAAAATCTTAGAAGAAGAATTAATACCAGCTATGGGGTGTACTGAACCTATAGCCATTGCATATGCGGCTGCAAAAGCCAGAGAGGTATTAGGATACATACCAGAAAAGGTCATCGTAGAAGTTAGTGGAAACATTATTAAAAATATCAAAAGTGTAATAGTTCCAAATACAAACAAGCTTAGGGGGATAGAAGCTGCAACAGCTGCTGGAATTGTAGCTGGGAAAGCTGAAATGAAATTAGAAGTTATTTCAGATGTGAGCGAAGAAAAAAAGAAAGAGATTAAGGAGTATATTAATTACTGTCCAATAGAAGTAAAACTTGCAGATACAACATTTATTTTTGATATACATATGAAGTTATTTTATAAAGATTCCTTTGTAAAAGTAAGAATTGTAAACTATCATACTAATATTGTTTTAATTGAAAAGAATGGAAAGATACTTTATCAAAAAGAAGTAAATGCAAGCAAAGAAGAAGGTCTTTGTGATAAAAAATTATTAAAGGTAGAGGATATTATTGATTTTGCAAATTCTGTAGAAATTAAGGATATAGATACTATTATAGAAAGGCAAATTCAATATAACTCAAGAATTGCTGAAGAGGGATTGAAAAATAATTACGGTGCGAATATAGGAAATGTTTTACTTTCAACATATGGCTCCGATATTAAGGTAAGAGCAAAAGCTAAAGCAGCCGCAGGATCTGATGCTAGAATGAATGGATGTGAATTGCCGGTTATTATTATTTCTGGCAGCGGAAATCAAGGGATAGCAGCCTCGATCCCAGTTATTGAATATGCTAAAGAATTAAATGTATCAAAAGAAAAGCTTTATAGAGCTTTAGTAGTATCTAATTTAGTTACAATACATCAAAAGACTGGAATAGGAAGGCTTTCTGCATATTGTGGAGCTATAAGTGCAGGAACTGGAAGTGGAGCAGGTATTGCATATCTTCATTGCGGAGAATATAAGGATATTTCTCACACAATTGTAAATGCTTTATCTATAGCTTCTGGAATTGTTTGTGATGGGGCCAAGGCATCGTGTGCAGCTAAAATTGCGGCAGGTGTAGATGCGGGAATCTTTGGATATTACATGTATAAAAACGGACAGCAGTTTAGAAGCGGAGATGGGATAGTAAAAAAAGATGTGGAAGCTACTATCGCCAACATAGGTAAACTTGCAAAAGATGGAATGAAAGAAACAGATAAAGAAATTATTAAACTTATGATAGAATAAACATAATTTAGAATAGTCTTAAATGATATAGTTGAAATGTTAAACATTAAAATTTTAAGTTTAGCAATACAAAAAGGCTTAACAGCTAATGAACTTAATACATTCCAAGTGGCTACTCATCTACTTCTTACTACTTCTCCTATTACATATCTAATAAATGCTGCTGCATTAGATGCATTAATAAAAGTTAAGTAGATAATAATCCTCTATGTATTTAATATGGCATGTGCTGGTTGAAATATCATGTTTTATCTCTATCATCAAGAATAAAAAAATTATTGAATTTTTACTATTTATAAAAACTATAAACAAAGAAATATTGGCATAATTCTTGCTTTAAATATTATTGAATAATAAATAATATTGGAGGAATTAAAATGAGTAATTTAGAAGCTTTTAAAAAAATAATAAAATCTGTTTGGAGTCTTAAAAATGTAGAGGAAATTGAGGACAGTTTTGGTCCAGACGAAATTAAGGCTTGGGATTCTCTTAGCCATATTGAACTTGTAGTAGCCCTTGAGGAAGAATTTGAAATATCTATAGCAGTTCAAGATGTTTCAAGATTATATACAATAGGAGATATTAAAAGAACTCTAGTAAAGTATGGAGTTGAAATATGACCTTTACTGATTATGTTTTTAAATTTTCCTCAAGGCTTAATAAAACTGCAATAATTGATAAAACTGATATTAGTTATAGTGAGCTATATTCTAAGATATTAAAGATATCCTCTGAAATAAAAAGAACTAATGCTATATATGAAGATAAAGTTCTACTAATAAGTGAGAATTCACCTTTCTTTATAGAAAGTTATTTTGGAATAATAAAAAGCGGCTGCACTTGTGTGCCCATAAATCCTACATTAAGTGATAAGGATATTGACTATATCATGAGTAGCTGCAAACCTAAAATGATTTTTATTGAAAAACGTTTTTTAGATAAGTTAGATAAGTTTATAAATAATAATATTAAAATAATTACTGAAGAAACTTTAGAAACCTTGGAGAACTTTTTATTAGAGGAAAAAAATCTTGAAAGCAGAAAGGAAGAAGAAATTGATTTAAAAAATAGTGTGGCTGTAATATTATTTACATCGGGGTCTACTGCAAGACCAAAAGGCGTAATGCTTACACATTATAACCTTTGTTATAATACAAATTCTATAATAGAATATTTTAGATTAGGCAGCTATGATAGGATAGAAGTTGTATTACCATTTTATTATTGCTTTGGAACCTCGCTGCTCCACACGCATTTGAGAGTTGGAGGAAGTTTAGTCATAAATAATAAATTTATGTTTCCAGAGTCAGTTTTAGACGATATAGAGAAATATGAATGTACAGGTTTTGCTGGAGTTCCAAGCAATTATCAAATTTTACTTAGAAAATCTAGTATTAAAAACAGAAATTTGCAAAGTTTAAGATATGTAGCACAGGCAGGAGGAAGACTTCCTGATAGCTTTATTAAGGAACTTAAAGAAGCGCTTAAGACCGTAGAAATATTCATAATGTATGGACAAACTGAAGCAACTGCAAGGCTTTCATATCTTCCACCTAATATGCTCGATGAAAAAATAGGTTCAATAGGTAAAGGTATTCCTGGAACTAAACTTAAAGTCATAGATAAAGAGGGCAATGAGGTAAAGATAGGCGAAATAGGTGAAGTAGCAGCTTTTGGCGGAAATATAATGAAGGGTTACTTTAATAATGAGGAAGAAACAGCTAAGGTTATTAGAAATGGTTATTTGTATACAGGAGATTTAGCTACAGTAGATAAAGATGGTTATATTTATATTGTGGCTAGGGAAAAACAAATCATAAAAAGTGCTGGAAACAGAATAAGTCCTAAAGAAATAGAAAATATTATAATTCAAATTCCAAATGTTATAGAAGCTGCAGTAATTGGAACCCCAGATGATATATTAGGAGAAGCGATAAAAGCATTTGTAGTTCTAAATAATGAAGTTTTAAAGGTTGATGAAAAGTATATAATTGACTACTGTAAAGATAACCTGCCTTCTTACAAAGTACCTAAATATGTAGTGTTTTTAGATGGACTTCCAAAAAATTCTTCTGGTAAAGTAATGATAGGTGATTTGAAATGATAGATGAAATTATAAAAAATGAGCAATTTAAGTGTATGCAAAAGGATAAAGAAGAAAAGCTTTTGAATATTATTAAGTCTCAGATATATCAAAATAGAAAGAATGAAAATTTAAACAGCATTTATGAAAAATTAGGGATTGATATAAGTGCTATAAATTCTCTTGAAGAAATCCCATTTATTCCTGTGAATATGTTTAAGTATTTTGAGCTTAGGACTTGTAGTGAAGAAAATGTAGTGAGAATATTAAACTCAAGTTCTACAACTCAAAATATTCCTAGCAAGATCTATCTTGACAAGGAAACCTCTATAAGGCAAGCTCAAGGCTTAATATCAACTTTAACAAGTTTTCTAGGATCATATAGAAGGCCAATGTTAATTATTGATAGTAAAGAAATTAATAGAAAAAGTGATATCATAACTGCCAGAGGTGCTGCAATAAGAGGGGTAAGCAGCTTTGGAAAAAGTTTAACTTATGTTATGGATTCTATAGAGGATAATCTTGTACTTAACTTAGAAAGACTTAAAGAATTTGAAGAGAAATATAAGGATACAGATGTATTAGTATATGGTTTTACCTATATTGTATGGACTAGATTTATTAAGGTTTTAAAAGAAAAAGATATAAAATTAAATATGCCAAAAATGAAGCTCCTCCATAGCGGAGGGTGGAAAAAATTAAAAGATCAAAAGGTTGAAAAAGAAGAATTTAATGAAGCAGCAGCAGAGGTTTTCGGGACGTCACCTAAAAATATAATAGATTTTTATGGAATGGTTGAACAATTAGGTGTAGTTTTTCTAGATTGTGAATATGGATATAAACATGTACCTGATTTTGGAGAAATTATCATAAGAGATTTTTCAACGCTTAAAGAAGTGGAAAAAGGTCAATGTGGCTTTATTGAGGTTATGAGTGGACTTACTTCGAGCTATCCAGGTCAAGCTATATTAACTGAGGATATTGGTGAATTTATAGGCGTAGATGATTGTAAATGCGGAAGAAAGGGTAAATACTTTAAGTTTAAAAATAGAGTAGAAAAATCTGAAACAAGAGGCTGTGGAGATACTTTTGCAGAAAAGAGGGATAAGAAATGATAAGTTGTTTTATGCTTGGAAATGAATTTTATTTAGAACCTAGGAAATTTCAAAATTTGGATATAATTATAGAAGAACTTAATAAAAGTAGAGAAACAATTTGTTCATATCCATCAGAAGCTATAGTTGAAATAATTAATGAATATAGTAAAATATTATCAAGTGATAGAAGGTTTTTAAGTTATGAGGGTGTACCATATTTAGTATTATGGCTTAAGAAAAGTAATATAAATAAACTTTTACGCCTAGATCTTAAAAAACAAAAGTACTTAGATGATTTTGTTCAAATAGAAGAGAATAAATTTATGAAAGCCCAGCCAAGAGGAATGGTATGTCATTTTATGGCTGGAAATGTTCCGACTCTTCCAATATATTATCTAATTCAAGCCCTTATTTGTAAGAATGTTAATTTAAGCAGGGTACCTATTGGAAGTATAAATAGTGTTATAGAGCTATTAAAACCTTTAAAGAATATTAAAATTAATTTTAAAGGCGAAGAATATTGCGGCAGCACATTATTAAAGGGGATTTCAATCATAAACTTCCCAAGTAATGATTTAAAATTAAATGCTGAAATGTCACAATCAGCAGATGTAAGAGTAATATGTGGAGGTGAAGAAGCTGTAAATACAATATCTGTTCTTTCTAAGAAAACAACGTGTAAGGATATAATATTTGGACCTAAATATTCCTTCGCTGTATTTGAAAAATCTGCTATGGAAGGTCTTAATATAGCTAAGCTTTTTGAAAATTTTGCAAAGGATATCATAAATTTTGATCAAAAGGCATGCTCATCTCCTCAAGTCTTATTTATTGAGAAATCTAATTTACCGTTGAAGAAAGCAGCACAAATGCTTTCAAAATCAATAGAAAAGGTTTTAAAACGTTATTCAAAGTTTGAAATTAGTCAAGGAGCCTCTGCAAATATAATAAATAAAAGAGGAGAATATCTCTTATCTCCAGAAAAAGATATAATATGCGGGGAAGATCTCCAATATACAATCTTAATAGATAAAGAAATAACCTTAGAAGAACCTATGCAGCATAGGACAATATTTTTAAAAGAAGTTAATGATATATTTGAGGTTTGTAAATTAATAACTCCAAGAATACAAACTATTGGAATAGCCTCTGAGGATAATAATAAAATAATGAGTTTTGCAAATAAAGTAAGCTTATATGGAGTAGATAGATTAGTTAAAATAGGCTGCATGAACCTATATGATTCTCCTTGGGATGGAATACTTTTTATGAATGAAGTAGTTAAATGGACGGTCTTAAATTTACAGTAAACAATATTTTAAGAATTAATAAATTTTGATTTAATATATTAATTTATTATTGCTGATAAATCATTAATTTCTATATAAATAAAAATGTAGGGTGTGATAATTTGAAAGTAAAAGATCTGATGACAAAGAAAGTATTGGTTTTAAAGCCATACGATACATTTGAAGATGCAGCAAGGCTTTTTGTGGAAAATAAAATTGATGGGGCACCCGTTGTAGATAAGGATGAAAAATTAATCAGTATTATAACAAAGACAGATTTGATGAAAGCTATTCTTAATAAATCTAAAATGAATACGAAGATTGAGGCTTTAGAATTAAAAAAAGTAATAACAATTAATAGTGAGACGGATATAGAAGATGCATTAAAATACAAAATTGGCCGTCTTTTAGTTACAGATAAAAATAATAAAATTGTGGGTATTATAACTCATACAGATTTGATTAATAATTTAGTTAAAAGAATCTCTAAAAAATGCAGGGACATGAAAAATGTAAAACTGGGCTTAACGGAGCTTGATTCTATTATTGAATGTTCTTATGATGGAATATATATAACAGATGGAGAAGCTAACACTATAAAAATAAACAATGCCTATGAAAGAATTACAGGGCTTAAAAAAGCAGAGGTTATGGGCAGGAATATGAAAGATCTCGAGAAAGAGGGGGTTATATCTCAGTCTGCTACTCTTTTGGTACTAAAAAATAGAGAAACTACGACAATTCAGCAAGAGTTCAAAACAGGAGTAAAGGTTCTAGTAAGCAGTAATCCTATTTTCGATAAAAGTGGAAAAATTATTATGGTGGTTACAAATGTAAGAGATGTAACACAGCTTTATAAGTTAAAAGAACAGCTTCAAAAAAATAAGGAAATTACTCGTAAATATGTTTCAGAGATCGAAGAAATGAGAACACAACTGTTAAATACATCTGAAATTGTTGCGGAGGATCATAGAACTATCGAAATTATTCAGCTTGCAAGTAGAGTTGCGAAGGTGGACACAACAATTCTTATGCTTGGAGAAACGGGAGCAGGAAAAGATCAAATAGCAAAACATATACACAAAGTCAGCAAGCGGAGTAAAAAACAGTTTATTAAAGTTAATTGTGGTGCAGTGCCTGCAAGTTTAATAGAATCCGAATTTTTTGGTTATGAAAAAGGTGCTTTTACTGGAGCAAATAAAGAAGGTAAAATAGGTCTATTTGAAATGGCCTCTGGAGGCACTATTTTTCTAGATGAGGTTGGAGAACTTCCAATGGATATGCAGGTTAAACTTTTAAGAGTATTGCAAGAAATGGAAGTGGTTCGAATTGGAGGAACAAAGCCTATAAAAATTGATGTCAGAGTACTAGCTGCGACCAATAGAGATTTAGAAGACATGATAAAGAAGAAACAATTTAGAGAAGATTTATATTATAGGTTAAATGTCGTGCCCTTATATATTCCTCCACTTAGAGAAAGAAAGCAGGATATTATGCCTTTGATAAATTTTTTTCTTACACAGCTTAATAAGAAATATAACTTTAATAAGATATTTGCACCAGACGCTTTAAATTGTATGTACGAGTATAATTGGCCTGGAAACGTTAGAGAACTTAAAAATATCGTAGAGAGAGCTGTAATTATGAGCGAGGATGATAAGATAAAAAGATCAGACCTTCCTAAAAATATCATTAGTTCACATGGCATGGTTGTAACCTTAAATACCTTTGAAGAAGGTATAAATTTAAAAGAAACCTTAGATTCCATAGAAGAGAAATTAATTAAGAAGGCCTATGATAAGTATGGAAATGTCAGGGCAGCAGCAAAATCCTTAGGGATAGATGCATCAACTTTTGTACGGAAGAGGCAAAAATATATAAAGGAATAAATTTTAAAATGCAAAGAAGGAGCTTGCCGCATTAACGGATTCCAATCAGTTAATGCGGCAGGCTCCTTTTTGTATTTATAGATTAATTTTTACGATATTAAGATATAAGTAGGAGCTCTGTTGCAAACTTGAAACATGATGCAAAAATGCAACATCGTAAAGTATTTTACACATGCGTTATTTTGTAAACGTTTTTACATGGTTGCTATGAAATTTGATTAAAATTTCAGTTGCAAAAATGCAACATATATTTATATTTTTAAGAAAGTAGCGTTAAAAATGGAAGCAATTTCAATATTATTATGGAAAATTTGAGTTAACATAGAAAATTCTTATCTTGGCATACTTATTGCTTTAAATATTATTAGAAAATAAAAATTAGTAAAGGAAGCGATATTATGCCATTAAAAACAAAGGAACAATATATTGAAAGTCTTAGAAAATTAAATTTGAAAGTGTATATGTTTGGAAAGCCAGTTGATAACGTTGTTGATCATCCAATTATAAGACCATCTCTTAATTCAGTTGCTATGACTTATGAATTAGCACTAATGCCAGAGTATGAAGATTTAATGACAGCTACTTCTAATTTGACAGGAGAAAAGGTAAATAGGTTTGCTCATCTACATCAAAGTACAGATGATCTTATTAAAAAAGTAAAGATGCAAAGATTACTTGGTCAAAAAACTGCATCATGTTTTCAAAGATGCGTTGGTATGGATGCCTTCAATGCAATATTCAGCTCAACTTATGAAATAGATAAGGCTTGCAACACTAATTATCATGAAAATTTCAAAGAATTCTTAAAATATGTTCAAGAAAATGATTTAACAGTTGATGGTGCAATGACTGATCCTAAAGGAGATAGAGGACTTTCACCAAGCAATCAAGCTGATGGTGATTTATATTTAAGAGTTGTTGAAAGAAGACCTGATGGTGTTGTTGTTAGAGGTGCTAAGTGTCACCAAACTGGTATGATAAATTCTCACGAAGTTGTAGTAATGCCTACAATTGCTTTAACTCCAAATGACAAAGATTGGGCAATATCTTTTGCTGTACCTACTGATGCAGAAGGCATAATTCACATATATGGAAGACAATCTTGCGATACAAGAAAATTAGAACCAGGTGCTGACATAGATCTTGGAAATGCTGAATTTGGTGGACAAGAAACCTTAACAATATTCGATAACGTTTTTGTACCAAATGAAAGAATTTTCTTAAATGGAGAAACTGATTTTGCAGGAATGATTGTTGAAAGATTTGCTGGATATCATAGACAAAGTTATGGTGGATGTAAAGTTGGAGTTGGAGATGTTTTAATTGGAGCTGCTGCAGTAGCCGCTGATTACAATGGAGCTCATAAAGCATCACATGTTAAAGATAAATTAATTGAGATGACTCATTTAAATGAAACTTTATTCTCTTGCGGTATTGCATGTTCAGCAATGGGGACTAAAACAGAATCAGGAAATTATTACATTGATAATTTATTAGCTAATGTATGTAAGCAAAATGTAACAAGATTCCCTTATGAAATATGTAGGCTTGCAGAAGACATTGCAGGAGGATTAATGGTTACTATGCCATCAGAAGCTGATTTTAGAGATGAAAAGATAGGACCATATATAGATAAGTATTTAAGAGGTGTTAACTCAGTTTCAACAGAAAATAGAATGAGAATATTAAGATTAATAGAAAATCTTTGTTTAGGAACTGCAGCTGTTGGATATAGAACAGAATCAATGCATGGAGCTGGCTCACCACAAGCTCAAAGAATTATGATAGCTAGACAAGGAAATTTAGCAGCTAAAAAGAAGATTGCTAAGAAAATTGCGAGAATAGAAGAATAATAGGGGTAATGCCATGGTGGATAAAATAAATGATGCCATCAATACTAAAATTAAACCACTACTTGCAGAACATAATGGAAATATTGAGCTTGTAGAAGTTAAAGATGGCGTAGCTTACGTAAAACTTTTAGGTGCATGCAGCAATTGTCCCTCTGCAAGATTTACTATGGAAGAGCTAGTTACTGGTGTATTAAAAGAAATACCAGGTGTAAAAGATGTGCAGATGGCTGATCCAATTAGCAGAGAAATGCTTGATTTTGCTATACAGCTGCTTAGAAAATAAAGGCTAGGTGAAATTTTGGAAATAGGTATTAAATATTGTGGTGGATGTAATCCTAGCTATGATAGAAAAGAGTTTGTTACAAATTTAATCAATGATACTTATAATAATCATAACTTCGAAATAGCAAAGGAAAATAAAGAATATGATTATTTAATATTAGTATGTGGATGTCTAAATTGTTGTGTAGGTCATGAAAAATATATATCAAATAATAAAATATTCATTAAAAGTATTAAAGATTATGACAAATTAATAAGTAACCTAAAAATTTTTAGTTAGGTTATATTTAGGAGGTGTCTAAAATTAACTGGAAGGATTTATATAATAGTAAGCTAGTTACAGCAGATGAAGCTGTAAAAAAAATCAAAAGTGGAGACAGGGTAGTAACTGGGCATGCGTGTGGAGAACCAAAAGAAATAATAGATGCCATGGTTAAAAATAAAGATTTATATGAAAATGTTGAGATTGTGCATATGGTTTCTATGGGCAAAAGTGAATATTGTAAGCCAGAAATGGTATCTAATTTCCGTCATAACTCTATATTTGCAGGAGCAACAACAAGAGAAGCTATACTAGAGGGAAGAGCAGATTATACGCCATGTTTTTTCTCAGAAGTGCCTAAGTTATTTAAAGAAGGCACTTTACCAGTAGATGTAGCATTAGTTAAGTTAAGTGTTCCAGATGAACATGGTTACTGTAGTTTTGGAGTCTCAAATGATTATACAAAGCCTGCTGCAGAGGCAGCTAAAATCGTCATAGCTGAATTAAATGATAAAATGCCAAGAACTTTAGGAGATTCTTTTATACATGTTTCTGATATAGATTATATAGTTGAAACTTCAAATGATATTATTGAGCTTAAGCCGCCTAAAATAGGGGAAGTAGAAAAAGCTATCGGCGAAAACTGCGCAAAGCTCATAGAAGATGGTTCTACACTTCAACTAGGAATTGGTGCAATTCCAGATGCAGTATTATTATTCTTAAAAGGCAAAAAAGATCTTGGAATTCATTCAGAAATGATATCTGATGGGGTAGTTGAATTAATAGAAGCAGGCGTAATAACCAATAAAGCAAAAACTTTACATCAGGGAAAATCTGTAGTTACATTTTTAATGGGTACTAAGAGACTTTATGATTATGTTAATGGAAATCCAAGTGTAGCCATGTATTCTGTAGATTATGTAAATAATCCATGTGTTATAGCCGAAAATTATAAGATGGTTTCTATTAATTCATGTATTCAAGTAGACTTGATGGGACAAGTTGCAGCTGATACAATAGGACTTAAGCAGTTTAGCGGCGTAGGTGGTCAAGTTGATTTTGTAAGAGGAGCAGCAATGGCAAAGGATGGTAAGTCAATTATTGCAATGCCATCAACTGCAAGCAAGGGAAAAGTTTCAAGAATAGTCCCAATTTTAGATGAAGGTGCAACTGTTACAACTTCTAGAAATGATATTCATTATGTTGTAACTGAATTTGGAATAGCAGAGCTTAAAGGAAAAACTTTAAAAGAAAGAGCTAGGGCATTAATAAATGTAGCACATCCAGATTTTAGAGCTGCGCTTATTGAAGAGTGGGAAAAGAGATTTAAAGTAAAATTCTAATTAAAATAAATGAAAGTATAGGAGGAAATGATTTATGAAAGTATATGTTTTAGACACGGGATATTTAGAAACTGATAAAAATAATGTAGTAGGTGGAGCTACTATGGGAACCTATAGCAAACCATATGTAGAGAATAAGTGGATTAAGCTGCCTGTAATGTCTATTTTAATAGATCATCCCGATGGAAAAATTTTATATGATGTAGGAAGTAATCCAGAAGCAATGAATGGCTATTGGCCAAAAAATTTGCAAGAAGTTTATCCATTATATCAAACAAAGGAACAAAGATTAGAAAATCAATTAGCTTTATGTGGAACAAAACCAGAAGAGATAAAGAAAGTGATAATTTCTCATATGCATTTAGATCACGCAGGAAACTTAAATATGTTTAAAGATGCTGATGTATATGTACCAAAGGCAGATTTTATGCAAGCTCAAACTCAAGTAAGATTAAACGAAAATCCGCTTACCCATGGAGGATATATTAAAGCTGATATGGATGTTTCAGTAAAACAATATCATTTGGTGGAAGAAGATTTTGAATTTGCAAAAGGTGTAGAAATAATAAATTTACCAGGCCATACACCAGGATTACTTGGAATAGTAGTTCATTTGGAAGATGAAGGCACATTAATCTTCCCACAAGATTGTGTATATAGCTCAGAAATCTACGGACCACCAGCTAAAGCATCAGGATTACTTTATGATAGTCTTTCCTTCTTTAAATCAATTGAAAAGGTAAGAGCTCTAGAGAAAAAATATGATGCCAAAGTATTTTTTGCTCATGATGAAGAATTCTTTAAAACAATAAAACTTGCTCCAGAATTCTATAAATAAAAAGTAATAAACGTCTGGGCCTGGGTGTTCTTCTTTACTAATATTTTTACTTATAAAATATCTCATATTCTAATATGG
>NZ_LZZL01000082.1:0-23765 GCF_002006495.1 Clostridium sp. BL-8 | reverse complement strand
AAGAGTGCTACTTAAAAAATTCAATGAATAGTAAAATTATTACGTTTGATAAAAGTGGACATACTCCCCATAATGATGAGCTATATAAATTTATAGAGACAGTTATTGATTTTTTACGGTAATCATAGCAATCAATAAAGAATCAGTTGATACTAAAAACAATCTACACAAAACAAAAAAATTATGCAGAGGAACTGTAAATACCATATTGAGGTGCATAAATTTAAGATGGTGCTACTGCAAAGTTTATTATATATCTTAAGTTTATGCTATTATTTTGGTCTCAACATCGAAATCAAACCAACTCAAAAGCAAGAGAGGAAACTAAAAGGTTTAAAGTGGTATAATATTTTAATCAAAACTATTATTAGGAGGAATAAATATGGCTATTAGACCAATAACAGACAATGATCTACAAGCTATTGCTAAAATATATACTGAAAATTGGAGGACAACTTATCTAGGCATTTTACCAGATTCTTTTTTGAAAAGCATGACATATGAACATTCAAAAGAAAAGTGGTTATCATATATTCATACAGATAAGCAAGGTGCCTTTGTTGCCGTAGACGAAAATGATATGATAATTGGCTTTGCAGCATACAAGCCATATGATGATTTGAAGAAATGTTTGTTACTTGATTCGTTGCATATTTTGCAATCATTGCAAGGTGGTGGACTCGGAAAAAAATTGATTTTTACAATCGGTAAATATGCTTATAATAACGGATATGAAAAAATGTCCATCTGCATTGTAAAAGGAAATGATAGAGCAGAAGCAATATATACTCATTTAGGTGCAAAGCCCTATAAAGATTTTATTGACTATTTTGAAGCGACACCATCTAATTCATCGGTTTTGCTGTGGGATGATTTGAATATGTTTATTTCCAAGTAACAAATTTAAATTTATCATGATATAATGTTTTGTACATTCTTCTCAAATCATGAATCACTAAAAATAAATAGTAAATCGTAAAATCGTAGTATTCAAGAAATTGAATTTGCGATTTTTTGATATGCAATTCTAATAGTCGGTGCAACTGCCCCAATGTAGATTTAACGCAGTAAATTATAAAAAATGTTCTTTGAAAATTGAATAATGCGATTTTTACAAAACATGCTATAATTAATGCAGAATATTAAATTAAGCCGACATATTCATAATTATTTAACCGTAGAAATTAAAAGTTAAGGGGGAAGACAGGATGAACTCAAGTTTATTTCACACATTGGAAGGTAAAAATGTATATTTTAAAGCATTGAGTTTAGATGATGCACAAGAGATACATAGCTATGCATCAGATAAGGAAGTCAAACGTTTTATAGGTTGGAATTTGATGCATAACTTAGATGAAACTCGCAACCATGTTGAAATGATGATAAATCGTGAACTAGCAGGCACGCATTTATATGCATCTGTTGTTTTGAAATCAACTCAGGAAATAATAGGAACAGTTATGCTTTTCAATTTTGATAAAGAATCAAATCATGCTGAAATTGGATATGTTTTTCATAGAGGGCATTGGGGAAAGGGATATGGCACTGAAAGTGTTGCATTGATTACTGATTTTGCGTTTGATTCACTTAATCTTCATAAGCTTAAGGCTAGAGTAACTGATGCTAACATTAGTTCTATTAGAATATTAGAAAAGAATGGGTATCAATTGGAGGGGCGACAAAAGGATGAAGATTTTATAGAAGGCAAATATTTTGATTTAGTACTTTTAGGTAAAATTAATTCAAAATGATAGTTTTGCGGGCTAATCATATACTGTCCACTATCATTTGTCACCTGTCATCTAAAAAAGATGTGTCGAATCTTTCTTAAATTATGAAGAATTAAAAGTAATATGAATCAATAAAATAGCAAATTGTAAAATCGTATTATTCAAGAAAATGAATTTGCGATTTTTTTACTATACGATTCTATTATTCTAAGCAGTTTGTAAATTTAACGTAATAAATTAAAAAAGACACTTTAAAAGTGCCTTTTATGATAATACTACACCGCCGGTTCCATAAATTACAAGTGAATAGTCATAGCTAAGAGGAGGTAAAACCTGTTGAGGAATTGTAGGACCCAATCTTACTAGTGCATGTATAGTTTGTTCTGAATCAAGAACTATAATAATAGCTTTGTCATTAGATTCTGCCATTCTTACAGTAATGGCAGAACCTATTAATAAGTTATTGTCTCTTACATTATAAATACCTTGAGTCAAGGTTTTAGTTTGTTGAGCAAAAGCAGATATTGTATTTAGATTAATTGATAGAAATAAAAAAATAGAAAATATAATGAAGAATTTTCTCATCATTTTTACCACCTTTAAAGTTAAATTTTATCTAAAGTATATTGTTATTATGTGAACTTGGGAAACAAATATTCAAGATGTAGAAAGTTCATAGTGCTTATTAATAAAAAAATAAGCTCCTACAAAGAGGAGCTGCAATATATGGACTTAATAAAATTAATATATAGATTTATTTTTATTATATGAAATAGATAGCTAAATGTGATATTTACAATTTATGTTATAATTGATGTAGAATAGCAAAATAAAGTTAAATAGAGATTAGTTAGAAAATATAAAGGAGATAAATTTATGAATACAAAAGCTGATATTTTAGAAATTGCTAAAGCTCAATTGATGCTAGATTATAATTGTCAGTTATCTGATTTTTTGAAAAAAGAAAATACAATAGTTGAAAATAGACTTATTACAGGAAGGCGTATATATGAGAGTGATGGATGCTTTTTTAAAGCAGTTTGCTTTGGCAATATAGCAATTATCAGCGCATCATCCCAAATTATGCCCTGGTGTCAAGAAGAATTGGTGAAGAAAAATTCCGCATGGCTTTTTGAATATCCAAAGCTTCGAGTAATTGATAAAAAATTACAGGAATTTGGTCATGAAATTGCAGATGTTCATCATTATTATCTTCCGAATTCCAATGTAGTAGAGATAAAGCCAATTACTGATGTAAAATGGTATGAGTATGAAGATATTTTTCAATTTAAAGATGATGATAGATTTCAAGAGGCTTTTGCCTTCGATAAAAATCACCCAGATATGCTTGCAGTTGCTGCCGTGGAAGAAAATCATATAATGGGTATGGCAGGAGCTAGTTCAGATAGTGAAACCATATGGCAGATAGGCATTGATGTTTTACCCAAATACCGGGGTATGGGCATAGGAACAAACTTAGTTGGGCTTTTAAAAAATGAGATTTTAAAGCGCGGCAAAATACCATTCTATGGTACTGTGGAATCACACATTAATTCTCAGAATATTGCTGTTAACGCTGGCTTTTTTCCGGCATGGGCTGAACTTTATTCAAAAGCGATGAAGTAGAATAAAATGAAAGGTTATTAGATAAATCTTTAGTTACTATATACTATGGATTATTCCTATAAAACATGATGGTAATATATTGTGAAATACAAGGAGGATTATTATGGGCATTTCCGTTGATGAACTTTTTACATTGAGAGAATTAGACGCACAAGCAATATTTGGAGGGATTAAGCATCCTTGGGAAGTTCTTACAAGAATTAATACTTTCATTTTAGAGTATGCAAAAACTCTACCAAATGATTTTGAAAGAATAGAGGAATTTATATGGGTTGGAAAAGGCACTACTATTGAAAAAAGTGTTCTGATAAAAGGTCCAGCGATTATCGGTTATAATTGCGAAATCAGGCATTCCGCTTACATTAGAGAAAATGTTATCATTGGTAATAATGTTGTCGTTGGAAACTCAACTGAAATTAAAAATTCAATTCTATTCAATAAAGTGCAGGTTCCGCATTATAATTATGTTAGTGATTCAATATTAGGGTATAAAGCCCATTTGGGGGCAGGTGCAATAACCTCTAATTTGAAGTCCAATGGAACTTTAGTAAAAGTAAAATATGGTACAGATATTATTGAAACTGGTTTAAGAAAATTTGGTGCAATATTAGGTGATTCAGCGGAAGTAGGATGTAATGCAGTTTTAAACCCAGGGACAATATTAGGAAAAGGTAGTATTGTTTATCCGTTATGTTCTGTGAGGGGTTATATTCCAGAGAATAGTATTATGAAAAATACTGGTGAAATTAAGAAGTGTTCTTTGATAATTGAATAATATGATGTTTACAAATTATGCTATAATTGATTTATAATAGTATTTTGTTGTGAAAGAATTATTTTTACTCAACATTAATGGAGGGATATGTCTATGAATGAAACAAATATTCAATTTAAATCCTACTGGGGAGAAACTCTATCAAATAAATGTATTAAGCAGAATAGTGATGTTTTGGCTGTCATTCTTCCAGGAGAAGGATATACAAATGATAAACCACTTATGTATTATTCAAGTAAAATATCATTAGAACTTGGATTAGATGTTCTTTATGTAGATTATGGATTTCAAATTCTACATAAAAATTTTGATATTAATGAAGAACTTGATATTTTAGTTAGAGAATCAGAACAAGTTTTAATAAAATGTTTGAGTGAAAATTATAAAAAAATAATTTTTATTGGTAAAAGTTTAGGAACTATTATCCAAAATAGATTATCTAAAGAATTGAGAGATTATGAACAAGTGCATGTTTATTTAACGCCAGTAAATGAGACGGTTAAATATATGGTAAATTATCCATGTCTTGTTGTTACAGGTAAAGATGACGGAAAAATTAATAGTTTAAATATGAATGCACTAGAGAATAGGAAAAATATTAAATTAGTACAAATTGATGAAGGAAATCATAGTCTTGAATGTTTAGATGTATTAAAAAGCATAGAAATGTTAAATACAATAATGAGGACATTAAAAAATTTCTTATTGCACATTCCAAAGAGTAAAATATGAGTCACGTAAGATTCTTATATCATGAATCAATAAAAATAAATAACATATTATAAAATCGTATTATTCAGAAGATTGGATTTACGATTTTTTTAATGCGTAATTCTAATTTGTGTAACAATTAATAAAAAATGTTCTTTGAAAATAGAATAATGTAATATTTATATGGTGTATTATAATGGTAAGATATGCTAATAATTTTGATTTAATGGCACAGTGATAATTTTAGAAAACCTTATTATTTAAGAAAGGCTAATATATTATGTTTAATAAAAACACCAACAATAAAAATTCTTTAAATAATACTATTGTAAACATAGTTATTTTCATTTTATGGATTGTATTAGTTTGTACAATAATTAGTTCAATTATAATATGGGAAAAAACAAGCAATTTGGTGTGTGTTATATCAGGCGTTATTGGGACACTAGGAATTTTACTCAATATCTATCTTTTATTAAAAGAAAAATCAAGAAAAAATGAATGATAATCACAAGTATTGTACTTAATAAAAAAACATGTAAGACACTACTTTAACATTTATATTAAATAAATCAACGAAAATAAGT
This sequence comes from Clostridium sp. BL-8, assembly GCF_002006495.1. NCBI lineage: Bacteria > Bacillati > Bacillota > Clostridia > Eubacteriales > Clostridiaceae > Clostridium > Clostridium sp. BL-8. The sequence continues at coordinate 18,336 of NZ_LZZL01000082.1, read as the reverse complement.
AACAGATTGAAATTATTAGAATGGAGGCAAGTAATAGAAAGGAGTTTGTATGAACAAATGGTTTTCATATTTCCTATAATATTAATGATGGTTTACTTAAATGGCTCAGCCTTTACATATGTATTAATTTACTTAACATTTGGAGTAATTGGATATTTAATAACTAAATCTATTTTAAAGATTAAATCATCTAAAAATAATTAGATATGTTCAAAAAATAGTGAATTATAACATAACTTTAATGTTATATTAAAGTTTAATAAATATTTGGGGGCTGGTATATTAGTTATGAGGTACTTTACAAGTGAGATATATGAAAAAACGCAAATAAGAGGGAGGTTCCCTTTAAGGACTGATAATAAAGAAAAATGGATGCATCAGTTGGATAAGTTCTATAACGGCGGCCATAAGCATGATATGGTGCTTGACGCATTGCTGTTTAAGTATATTCCAGAAGTAAAAGAGGATATTCTTCAAGGAAAAGAATTTACTGACAAAGAAGTGTCACAAAAACTTTATGAAAGAATCAAAGAGATGGCAAATGAGTGGAAAAATCTATGTAGTCTATATAAGACTGAATATGAAAATATAAAACAGAAATTGCCATTAAGTCTGCAAGAATTAAGAAATTATCATTTTCATGATAATACTTTATTATCATTGAAAAAAGAAAGTAATGATATGTTAATTATAGAACTAGAATGCTATATATTAATATTTAAAAATGTTATTCAACTTGAAACTGTAGATGATATTGTAGGAGATATATGGATTGATGAAGAAGTACATTTGTCTGATACTGGAGGATTTGAATTTCAAGTTCTATTTCTCGCTTCTCAAGGCTTATTAACTTTACATGAATTTAGTGTTATTGCAGATGATATTATTATTAGAAGTAAGGATATTAATTAATTCACAATAATGCAGATTTGACGCAGTAAATTATAAAAATGTTCTTTTAAAATTGAATAATATGGTATTTACAATTTATGTTATAATTAATTCAGAATAGTATTTCAGTACGACATATTAAAGATTCAAAACAAGCCAACAAATAGTAATTTAGGGAGGATATTATAGTGGATATAAATAATGATAAGTATTATATTAGCAAAGATGTCGAAGCGGTTATTACTAGTTTTAATCAGGGTTCTATGATTCTTGAAGCAGTTCATTCTTTATGCAACCAAACAACACTACCAGCAAGAATTATAATAGTGGATGATGGATCAACGGATGAGAACTCCATTAATATATTGAATAACATCAAATTGGATTCCAACATATCCGTTCCAGTAACAGTACTGCAGCAGCCAAATGGCGGAGTATCTGCTGCAAGAAATACTGGTATTCGTATGGCACAAACACCAATGGTTTTGGTACTTGATGGAGATGATAGACTTGAACCCTCGTATATTGAGCAGGTTAGCCACATATTGCGCGATAATCCATCTATGATTGCAGCTTCATCTTGGATGCATACTTTCGGAGTTCTTGATGCAACAGTTTGTCCGTGTGGAGGTAACATAGTTGCATTTCTTGCGCGTAATTGTTGCCCGGCAACACATATCCTTCGGCGTGAAGTATGGAAACAGTGTGGTGGCTATGATGAGTCCATGTGCTCCGGTTTTGAGGACTGGGATTTCTTCTTAAGTATGTTGGAAACTATGTCAGATACACATATTGGAATTGTCCAAAGACCGTTAATAGACTATCGTACTGCGCCTGCCTCGTCAAATGTAAAAAGCATGTCGAAGCGACTTGATCTCATGCACTTTATTATTGAAAAACATATCAATGCCTATCGGGAGCATGTAACTGAAGCGATACTGGGGATTGAATCCACATCTATATCAAGGCTTTACGGATGGGAAAGTGAAATTCTCCATACGATAACGATAAAACATACTCTAAGCAAAGCATCAGACGATTTTATAGAGCATCCATCGTATGGTGATGGTGGTATGGCTGCGGCAGTTCGGATTGCGTCATCTCATAAATAAGTGTCATAAATTCCAATTTATCAGATACTTTCTGGGGTCAACCTAAATTGCTTCGCAATTTTCTTGAATCATGAACCAATAAAATTAAATAACAAATTGTAAAATCGTATTATTCAAAAGATTGGATTTACGATTTTTTGTTGCGCAATTCTAAAATGTTACGCGGTATGTAGATTGGATGTAGTAAAGCGATATAAGGATTTGGTAGTGAATTATAAAAAAGATGCCATAATGATATCTTTCATGAAAGGGTAACTGTTCCACCACTAATAATTATAATGATAGAACCATCAGTAAGCGGTTTAAGGAGATAACTAGTGGAGTTTGCCTCCAAACATAGGAATTCTTGCATAATTTCGTCTGAATCAAAAATAATAAGAATTGCTCTACCATTAGGAGAAGTATTTCTAACATTGTAGGAAACATTAGTTAATAATCCAATATCTTTAACTTTATATAATCCTTGGGTAAGGGATTTAGCTTCAGGGGCTGCAAAAGCTAATATGATATTTGAGTTAAGTAATAGAAATAAAAAAATAGAAAAAAGTGCAATAAATCTTTTCATTATTTTGACCACCTTAAAAATTATTTTATTAAATATTATTATGTGAACTTAAAGAATAAATATTCAAGATGTAAAAAGTGTGTATTAGGAGGGTGATGAAGAGACACTAACTAGATGCCTCTCGAGAAAAATCTAAGATTCCTCTACCTAGTATAATAATTATATAGTCATTTTTGAGAGGTATTAAATCATACTTTTTTGATTGAGGTATCAATCGTATGAGTTGAATTAGATTTGGTTTAGAGTCATAAATAATCAGTAAAGCACGTTCGTTAAAAGAGTTATTTTGAACAGCATAGTTAGTATCGGGAGATAACTTTAAATCATTTATTGCATATATACCTTGGCTGCCAGCTGAGGATATCTGTGCATAAGATATTGTGTTATTAGCAAAGAATAAACATAAAAAAAATAAGAATACAGAAATGGATCTTTTCATAAATATTCTCACCTACCTTTAGATTTAAGTAATATTTTAAGATATAATAACTTCTCCTTTGCCAATGACAGTCACTAAATAGCTAGTAAATGGAGGTTGAAAAGAATATTTTTTTGATAAAGGCGCTAATTCAATAGACTCGTAAACAATTTCATTAGTGTCAGAGATAAGTACAACAACATATTCATTGAGTGAAATATTTTGTACATCATAAATTTTATTTTGAGATAAATTTAATTGTTCACTTGTATAGATCCCTTGAGAAAGAGGTTTTGAGTTAGCTAAGGAACAAACAATAAAAGTATTAAATGAAAAAAACAAAAAAAGAAAAAATGTAATACTAAATCTTTTCATGATATATAATCACCTCAATATAACTTTAGCGTAGATAGTTAAAGAAACTATAATTATTATGATTAGTTTTAAATAATATTATTCAAAAGAAATTTAATTTGATAAATGATTTGATACGCAATTCTACTATTAAGACTAGCACGCTGGTTGAAGTAAAAAAATAAGCTTCTATCATAGAGAAACTTATTAAATAAACATATTATAAAAACTAAAAATATTATTATATAATAGGATTTACTGGAGTGAAAGTTAGCTGTCCATCACCCAATATTATAATACTATAACCTTCTTTCATAGGTTTTAGGATATATTTTATGGAATTTCCCTCCAAACGTATAGATTGCTCTATTCTTTTGCTACTATCAAATATAATAAGGAAACTTTCAGCAGATGAAACATTTTGAACAGCATACTCAACATTTAAAAGTAATCTTAAATCCCTTATTTTATAAATGCCTTGAGAAAATGTTTCTGGAGGTTGGGCGCTAATAGGAATAGCATTTAAACTAAATGATACAAGCAAAAAATGGAAAATATAATAATAAATTTTTTCATTGCACTATCCACCTTTAAAGTTATTTTAAGCCAATTAAACATGTTGTTATTATGTGAAATAAAAAAATAAATATTCAAATGTAGAAAGCGAGGCGTAACAATGAATATAGGATTAATGATTGACACAGAAAGAACTAAGAATAATTTATCTACAAAAAATTAGCAGAAGCGGTTGGTTGTAGTTCAAGAGCTATAGAATATTGGGAAAGTGGTAAAAGAAAAATAAGTCTAGAGAATGCAGATAAGATTTTTAAAGCATTAGGAAAAACACTTATTATCGGTGTTAAAAATAATGAATAATAGCGCGTAATTCTAAGATGTTGCGCAATATGATGTAGTAAATTATAAAAATGTTCTTTGAAAATTGAACAATGTAGAGTTTGGAAGTTGTGATATAATTTGTTTATACTGGTAGAAACCTATGTGTTTTATTGTAATTAAAAAATTATCAAATAATTTCGGTTAGCAAATGTTATGCGAGATATGTAAGGAGAGAGGTTTATTATGTATATTGGGTGCAACTGGTCAAAAGCATTGGAAATTCTTATTGAAAGAGATGCGGTTAAAGTAGATTATATTAAAGCTGGTGCTTATGGAACATTTAATGAACAGTTTGCTAAAATGCGATCATTACGTCCAATACTACTTCATGGTTTAGGAAACTTTGAATGTACTGGAATGAATAATATAGAAATAGTAGATTTTGATTTGGCAAATAAATTAATTAAAGATTGTAGTTCTCCTCATTATGGATTACACCTTACACTTAAAAACTCTGATATGTATCAAGGAATGACAGAAGAAAATATATATGAGAAAATGTGTGAAAACATTCAGATATTTAAAAATAACATGTCAGTTCCGCTACTACTTGAAAACATTCCAGATACACCAGAAGATAGGGGAGTATATGATCATTATCCCTATTTTAGGCCAGAACAAATTAACAGATTGCTTGTAGATAATAATGTATCATTTTTACTTGATATATCACATGCAAAGATTACTGCACAGTATCATGGATTGGATGTTTATGATTATATTTCTAAGCTACCTCTTGGTCGGATCGTAGAAATTCATGTAAATGGCTCTGGTTTTGATAAAGATGGTTTTCCAGCAGATACACATGAATCTATTAAGGAAGAAGATTATAGATTGTTAGAATGGGTACTTAATCAGTCTAATCCAGATGTTGTTTCACTAGAGTATGTTGGAACAAAAACTGAAGATGAGGAGACTATTATTTGCTTGTTGCAAAAGCAGTTAAAGAGACTACAAAACATATGCAGTCAAAGTAGATAGGTAAAGGAAATATTTAATTAAAAACTAAATAATGATCTACTGGTATAATATTATATAATTTGAAGTCTATCTATAATACTCTTTGTTATGCTTCATATGCATGTGATGGAAATTTACATAAAGTTGCTAAAAGCAAAAAATTTCAACTCAAATTGTTAAAGCTATTGATGAAGGATATAAAGTATTAAAATCGATGGGATATTCTATTTTGGCAAAAATGAAGAAAACCTTGTTAGAAAGAAATCATACAAGAGATCGAATTTACGATTTTTTAATACTAAAGTTTAATAAATCGCACAGTAGTTTAAGACTCTCGTAAAACATAATAAAGAGTAACGTATCAAAAGGGGAAATGAGTGTTACTCTTTATTATTATATTTATTTAATGGGTAAATGTTTATGAAAAAAATTATTATTAACTTAGTAAGCTTATTATAATTAGTTAATTGTTTGAATTAAGTAGAATGCCAAGTGCGGCCAATATTTGTGGAAATAACAGTAATTGAAGACCCATATGCAACAAAGTTGTTGTTAGCCAATACAATTCCAGTGAGATTTTTAGAAGTACCCGAAATTTTCGAATGCCAAGTTACCCCGTTATCTCTAGAAATAAGAATAGTACCAGAGGATCCAACTGCAATAAATATATTATTTCCAAAGGTAATTGAATTAAGGTCGTTAGAAGTACCAGAAGTCTTTGAACGCCAAGTTTTGCCGATATCTCTAGAAATAAGAATAGTACCGGAGGACCCAACTGCAATAAAGCTATTATTCCCAAAGGCAATTGAATTAAGATCATTAGAGGTGCCTGAAGCTTTAGAATGCCAAGTTAATCCATCATCTCTAGAAACAAGAATAGAACCAAAGGATCCGACCATAACAATAGTATCGTTTCCCATGAGAGAAGAATTAATTAGCATATTTTCGTTAGCCTGGCGGTTGGGAGAAGATTTATTTGAAAAGGACACTTATATAGACCTCCTGTAATTATTAATAAATAACTTATAAAGTATTATATTTAATAAGTATTAAATAATATACAGAATAGATAAACTTTAATGAATGAAATACATAAAGAGAAGGAAAATATAATACTTAGAAAATATACTTAAATTTCTAAAGGATTTGACATAATATAAGTAAGTAACCACTTGCTTGGCGGGCGGTTACTTACTCCTGGCATTGTGGTGATGGCGGTGGAAAGTATGGGATAACCAATGGAAATTCTTTAGGAGTTGAAATGTGCTTGGAAGCTGATGGGAAGCCTTCAGAAAACACAGTAAATAATACCTTAGATTTAGTGAGATATTTGAGAAATAAATATGATATTGATATTAATAATGTGGTAAGGCATTATGATGCAAGCAGGAAGATCTGTCCAGGAAGTTTTAGTGATAACAATTGGGCAAGGTGGTATGATTTTAAGGACAAGCTGTGTAGTTTTACAATAAGAGGAGAATGGCTTCTTGAAAATAACAAATGGTGGTATAAACATGAAGATGGTTCATATACAAAAGCTGGATGGGAGAAAATAAATGGCAGATGGTATCTTTTTGATGAAGAAGGCTGGATGCTTTATGACTGGAAAAAGAAAGAGGATAAGTGGTACTATTTAGGAAATTTACAGGATGGCTCCATGAAATATGGCTGGCAGTTTCAGGATAATAAGTGGTATTACTTTGGAGAAACTGAAGATGGAGCTATGAAAACAGGCTGTCAGGAAATAGAGGGCAAATGGTATTATTTTAGCGATGAAGGAGTTATGCAGACAGGATGGATTAAGGATAAGGACAAAGATTATTGTTTTTATTCAGATGGATCTATGATTCATGACTGTAGAATTTACGGATATAGCTTTGATAGTAGTGGAGTGGCTGTTAAAGTGGAATGAAAATTTGAGGTGTTTGTTCAAAGTATAGAGAAAATATATCACTTAAATTTTGGAAAGACATATTTAGATTGTAAAAATTAATAAAAGTCTTTAAAACCGTAGTATGTATATTGCGTATGAAAGGGCGAGTACAAAATGTTTAAATATAAATATTATGAAGAGCAACAGGAAAAGTTAAATAAATATTTAGCAACTATAATTTAAGCGAAAGATGATATTTGTACTTATGTTAGAAGCAATGGATTAGGTTGTTCAAAGTGTATTTTATCTATAAATGATAAATAGATTTATACTTAAAAAAGGCACTGTATAATATCCTAAAAATAATAGGTAGTCAATATATATTTTGAAAATCCATAAAACTTGTACCATATTAGTATTAATATATTCTGATAGACATTAAATAAGTAATTGTAGTTTGAATTTGCATATAATTCTAGTTATAGTCATTTTTATAACATGTATAGTATTTTATGGGAGGTTTTGTATGAGTGAATTTTTGAAATTAGAGAATTTTGTTGGGCATTCAGATGTAAGTTATGAAGAAGTTATAGTTCAATTTTTACAGGATAACGGAATAATGATTGATGATTTTGAGTATGTAGGGAAATGTGATTCTGAGTGTTTGGAATGTAATGCAGAAAGATTTAGTGTCTGGCGTAAGGATATAGGAGTCATCGAAGAAGAAAACATTTTTACGTTCGATTTAGATGCCGCTGATGAAACATTAGATTTTGCTATATACTTGTGTACTAAATGCAAAAAGTGGACTATTTATATTGAATAACACACTATTCTTAAATTATAAATCGATAAAAATAAATAACGTATTGTAAGTAAAATCGCATTTATTCAAGAGATTGAATTTGCGATTTTTTTGATGCGTCATACTAAGGTCCGGTGTAGAAAGAAGTGATAATAAATGAACAAATGTGTATTTGTAGCAATCAAAGGTCTAGTTGTTAGGAAAGACAATATTGTTTATGCAAGAAAACTTAATTATAAATGGTGTAAGTGAAAATGATGAAAGAATTGAAAGAATAAAATTGGATATAAAAAAAATGGAATTAGAAAATAAGAATATAGACAACATATTAAGACTATTACCTGAAAAAAATTATAAAGTTATTAGTCTTATTTATATACAGGGTAAAGAAAAGAAGAAAGTTGCGAGGGAATTAGATAGATAAAAGAGACAAATAGATTACAGTATAAACAAAGCGTTAAGAACAATTTCAAAAGGGTTTATATAATAAAAGTGTCATAATGATGACACTTTTATTATAAGTAAATAGACTTATGTGGGATTTTATTATATTTTAAAAAAGTACTTTACAAAAGAAATTTAATAATATAACATAAAAGTAAACTTGGAGTTTATTTTTGCAAATATAAAGTAAGTTTTTAGAGGTTATAGATGGAAAACGGAATAGGAAAAGAAGCAAAAAAGAAAATAAGAAGAGAGAATATTGTTAATGCAGCAGAGACCGTATTTTTTTTAAAAGGAATAGATGGAGCTACTATGGATGATGTGGCAAAGGAGGTAAAATATAGTAAAAGAACAGTTTACTCTTACTTTGAAAGCAAGGAACAATTATGTTATGAAATTACTTGCAGGGCTTTTGATATGTCAGAGAAAATGGAACAAGCAGCATTAGAGCTTAATTCATTAAAAAATGGATTGGAGAAGATTTTAGTTATAGGTAAAGCAAAGATAGATTTTCTAAATAAATATCCGGATTACTTCAAGTTTATTTTGGCTTTTAATAATATGAGTGTTAAAAACTTACCACGCGATGAAGTTATCATGGCATGTTATGAAAAACAATCTAAATTATTCTCTATACTCACAGATATATTAAAAGAAGGCATAGAAGATAAAAGTATAAGAAATGATTTAAATGTAATAAATACTTCATACATATTATATTTAAATATTATGAGTTTAATAAAAATAATATTAGAAAAAGAAAATGCAGTAATAACTGATCGGGGAGTAGACATAGATGAAATTATTGAGACCATGTTTACCTTAACTATAAGATCTATAAAAAACTATGATTAAAATATAGTGATGTGATCATCACAAATAAGGGGGGCGAAATGGTAAAAGAAAGAACTGTAAATATCATTAAGTAGACTAATAAAAGTATCTTATTTTAGATATTAGATAAATGTGGAGGTTGGTATTGTATGGCATATTTAGGCGAAAATATTCCGAAATTAGGTTTCGGGTTTATGAGGCTTCCTATGATTGATAAAGAAGTTGATATTGAACAGACAAAGGAAATGGTAGATCTGTTTATGGCCAAAGGATTCAGTTATTTTGATTCCTCATGGGCCTATATGGGAGGCAAATCTGAAGAGGCGATGAAAACAGCAATCGTTGACCGCTATCCACGCGAGAGCTTTCAAATCGCGACAAAATGTCCTGCGTGGATTGTAAAAACTGAAGAAGAAGCTAAGAACATGATTTGGACTTCACTTAAGCGCACTGGAGCAGGCTATATAGATTATTACCTGCTTCATAACTTGGGAGAAAGCCGTACAAAAACTTTTGATGACTTCGGTATATGGGATTATGTCCGGGAGCTGAAGGAAAAAGGGATCATACGTCATATAGGTTTTTCAATTCATGACAAGGCGGATGCAATAGACAAAATTCTAACCGAGCATCCTGAGATGGAATTTGTACAGTTCCAGTTGAACTATGCCGATTGGGAGAGCAACTCAATCGAGGCACGCAAATGCTATGAGGTTGCGCTGAAACACAACAAACCCATCATTGTTATGGAGCCGATCAAAGGGGGCGCACTGGCAAATCCTGTTGACAGCGTTAAAAAAATATTCGAAGAAGCGAATCCAAAAACATCTGTTGCCTCTTGGGCAATCCGGTATGCGGCTTCTCTGGATAATATCATCACTGTACTTAGCGGAATGTCCTCAATCGAGCAGGTAAAAGACAATGTTTCATATATGGAACATTTCAAGCCACTTAATGAAGATGAGAGAGCCGTTGTTGAGAAGGCGCGGAAGGCATTCAGTGAAATACCGTGTATTCCTTGCACTTCATGTGAATATTGTCTAGAAGGCTGCCCTCAGAAAATACACATTCCTAATGTTTTTGCAGCGTATAACCGCAAAATGATTCACAATGATTTTATAGGTGCCCAGGGAAACTATCTATTTTCGGTTATGGTTGGGGGAAAGGCTTCAGACTGCATCGCCTGCGGTAAGTGTGAAGGAGTCTGTCCTCAACATATTAATATTATTGAAAACTTAAAAACTATAGCTGAAGAGCTAGAAAAATAAAAATGGCATGATTGTTGTGTTAAGTATATTCACGCATGAACAAAGGTAATCTGATTTTGTGTTTATAAAGCTCCTGTCTATTAATATCACATAACGCTATCATATTTTACAAAGGGATTAAAAATGGAATATTTAGATTTAATTGAAAAAAGATATACATTGATCTCTGTTTTACTCAAGCTCCAATTGTACTTGGTAGTTTCTCAATTCCTGGAGAAAGTTGGGTAAGAAAAGATGGTAAAAATAAGAAGTGAAGTTCTTTCTCAAGGAACTTCACTTCTCACATTTTACACGCCTTTTAAAGGAATGATAAAATGTACCAAAAAATCAAGAAAATGATTAATAATCTAGAATTACGTGGTTGCAGTAAAGACAAAATTAAAAAATGGGATAAATATTTATGAAAAAATTATTATCAACTTTGTAACTTTATCATAATTGGTTAATATGTCAGGACAGTGACCAATTTAAATTATAATATGTAGATAGGATGTAGTAAATTATAAGAATGTTCTTTGAAAAGTGAATAATGTGATTTTACAAAATATGCTATAATTAATGATGGATAGTAATATGATACGTTAAGGAGGCTTTTTATGGCAGATATTATAATCAGTTTACTAGAGGAGTCCGATGCACAGAAACTTTTTACATTTGAACTTAAAAACAGGGCTTTTTTTGAGAAAGTAGGTTTCTCAAGAGGAGATAACTATTATGAATTAAATAATTTCAATACAATAATGAAGGAGTCAATTGAAGAGCAAGAGAAAGGATTAGTATATATGTATTTAATAAAGAATCATAACGGAATGATTCTTGGCAGAATAAATTTATTATCAGTAGTAAGAGGAATTTTTAATAAGGCTGAACTCGGTTATAGAATTGGGGAGGAACATCAGGGGAAGGGGTATGCAACAAGTGCAGTAAAACTTATTTTAGATAAAGCAGTCAATATTCATAAACTTCATAGAATAGAAGCAGGAACATCACCTTATAACATAGGTTCTCAAATAGTATTAATTAAGAATGGCTTTCAGTTTACTGGGCGTAATAGTAAATACATTTATAAGAATGGAGAATGGTGTGACAGCATATTTTTTGAAAGAATATTCGACTGAATATAAGCTGTTAAATACGATTAAGACGCATTCTTAAAATCAAGTAAAATATTCAATTAGATACTGAGTGAAAAGATGAATTTTTATTATTACCAATTTAAAGATAGAGATATAAAAGAATGTTTTGAGAATAATGCAAACAAAAGGTAAAAACTACTGTTAGAATATCATAAATAGATATATAATAGTGAACGAGGTGACATAATGGGATATAAAAAAAGGCAGCCTAGTTCACAAATAAATAGAGCTAAAAAATCTAGTGATAGACCGTATAATATACATATGAAATTCATGTATGCTGGAATTATATGTTTAATTATTGGGTTTAAATTTCACCAATTCTTTTTAATGACAGGACTGTTAGAATTCTGCGGGTTAATACTTATGTTTAGGAATTGGAAAAGAATAAATGCTGAATATGAACAAGGAAAACAAGCTAAGAAGAAGTAAAGTACTTACAAATGTAAGTACTATTTTTATATCTAAAAAGCGGCATAAATATTAAAAATAGAAGTATGAACAATGATTTTTAAAAGTGAATAATATGGTGTTTTTATGCTATACTTTTCAATATGGATTATTTTGTGTTAGTTGAGGATACCTTTGGTAAAGGCACCTGTGAATTAATTTATGATAGTGAAATGTAGGTGTAAACGTGAAAATAGATCGTTTATTGGAAATTATAACAATATTGCTAAATAAAGATACTGTATCATCAAAAATGTTAGCTGAACATTTTAAGGTATCAGTAAGAACAATACAGAGAGATATGGTTAGTATTTCTCTTGCAGGTATTCCAATTTATTCAGCTGAGGGAAAAAATGGTGGATATGCTATTTTGCCAGACTATAAAGTAAGCAGTCAAATTATGAAACCAGAAGAGCAGCAATTCCTTGTTAAGGCTCTTGAGAGTTTAGCTACTTCGTACTCAAATGAATCGTTAGCAGGATTGATCAAGAAGTATAATGCCATAATAGATAAGCAGAAATGTAAAAAAATTTTCTGGGACTTTGGGGTTACAAAAGAAAATCAGACAGTACAATGGTTGAACGCTGAACTTGAAAAGGCGATATCTGAAAATAAAATTGTAAAATTTCGATATAGGAATGCTAAGGGAGAAGAATCGATAAAAACTGTTCAGCCATTAGCGATACATTATAAATGGTATGCCTGGTATTTGTTCAGCTGGTCATTTGATGCGAAGGGGTACAGAACTTGTAAAGTAGCGAGAATTCAAGATCTGGAACTGACAGAGGATATCTCTGATATAGATCATGGTGATATAGAAACATTAATGAAAGAATCTGAGAATGAGTATTATCAAACATGCAGTTCTATAGAAGTGCATTTTTCTAAAGAAACAATAGAATTGATGGAAGAATATTTCCCTGATTGTAAGATAGAACAGGTTCATACTAATGAATATCGTCTTTTCATTGATGTACCACAAAATGAAAGATTATGGAAGGCATTGTTATTAAGTTTTGGTGATAAAGTGACAGTAGTGTCCCCGATAGAGTATAAACAAGAGTTAATCCAGACAGCAAAAAAATTCTTATCAAACTACGACATATAGATGTCGCAATGAAATGGTATGATAAGAAAAAACAGGAGGATGTTGGGATGAATGCAAAAGAAGTAAAAGAAAGACTCTATAACTTGGAAGCAGATTTGTGCGGAATTGCGAGCATAGACAGATTTTTAGGAGCACCGGAAGGATATCATCCTTTAGATGTTTTGCCTACATGCAAATCTGTGATAGTCATTGCAAAAAGATTTCTTGCTGGGACATTATGTTGTAATACGACTGTACCGTATACAATCGTTAGAAATATTTTATCAGATAGAATGGATAAAATTGCCGTACAATTTTGTACAGACTTGGAAAAGCAGGGGATAATCGCTGTCCCTACAGGAACTATTGGTCCAACAGAATTTGACAAAAGCACTCAAAGATATAGAAATATAGTATCAGCAAAGCATTCTGCACAATTGGCAGGATTAGGTGTCATAGGCAAGAATACATTACTGATTACACCTGAGTTTGGAAATATGGTTTGGTTAAGTGTTATTTTAACAGAAATTGAATTGAAAGCGGATAAATTAATTGAAAATAGCTTTTGTAATGATTGCAATTTATGTGTTAATGCATGTCCTGTACAAGCACTTGGAGAAACAGAAATGAAACAATTAACCTGTTGGGAATATGCCTTTGGTAGAGAAGATGGTGGTGAGTGGAAAATTAAGTGTCATAGATGCAGAGATATTTGTCCATATTGTTATGGCAAAATAAACAGTAATATGAAACGAAAGAAAATGAGTTGATACACAATCTTCTTAAGTTATGAATCAATAAAATTAAATAGCAAATTGTAAAATCGTATTATTTAAGAGATAAATTTACGATTTTTTTACTGATCAGGTTTGCAATCCTAAAATGTTACGCGGTATGTAGATAGGATGTAGTAAATAAAAATTAGTTCTTTGAAAATTGAATAATAAGATTTTTACAAAATATGCTATAATTAATGCAGAATAGTAAATTATTACGTATATGATGGGAGTATTGAAAAGTATGACAGAAAAAGAGATGTGGAATTCATATGCAAAGAACAGCCATGTGAAAAATAAGACCTATGATGCTTGGTGCTTTGGCGGAAATGCTTCAATGGCAAATAAACTTGCAAAACTTGTAGTAAATGGTATCAAAACTGCAACATCATCTGCTTATCAATTATATGAAATTGAAAATAGTCTTTTGCCACCAATAGGTGGTTTAAACATTATATTAGACTCTGATAATAATGCTGTCTGTATAACTGAGACAATTAAAGTTTACACTTGCCCATTTAATCACGTATCAGAGAGCCATGCATTTAAGGAGGGCGAAGGAGATTTTACATTAACATATTGGAGAAAGGTGCATAAAGATTTTTTTTCAAAAGAATTAAAAGTACATAATTTAGATTTTGATGAAAATATGCTTGTTGTTTGTGAAGAATTTAAAGTAGTGTGGAAATAATAAATAACTTGTATTTTCAATTAGAAACGGAGGAACTATAATTAATGAATATAGAGTTATATAAAAATATTGAAAACTATATGCTAGAATGTATGAACGATAGTGCCCATGATAAGGAACATATTTATAGGGTTTTATATATGGCATTAGATATTGCTAAATATGAAAATAAAGTTGATATGGATGTTCTGATTACTTCTTGTTTACTTCATGATATTGGTAGAGAAGAACAATTTAGTAATTCGAAATTATGTCATGCTCAAGTTGGTAGTGAAAAGGCATTTAACTATGTTATAAATAATGGTTTTTTAGAAGAAAAAGCTGCTCATATAAAATCATGTATATTAACACATAGATTTAGAAGTGATAACCCTCCGAGCAGTATAGAAGCAAAGATATTATTTGATGCGGATAAATTAGATGTGACTGGAACACTTGGAATTGCACGAACACTATTTTATATAGCACAGGTATCAGAGCCACTGTATTCCATTGAGAAAAATGGAACTATATTAGATGGTACAAGTGATAAAAATCCATCTTTTTTTCATGAGTATAAATATAAGTTAGAAAAACTGTATGATAAGTTCTATACTAACAGAGGAACTCAAATAGCTAAAGAAAGACAACGCTCTGCCATTGAGTTTTATACAAGCATGTTAAAAGAGGTTAAAGATTGTTATTCTAGAGGTATAAGTGAGCTAGACAATATACTAGAGTAAATATAGATTATAGAAATGTTAATTCGGATTTATCTTTAATTATGAATCAATAAAAATAAATAGCAAATTGTAAAATCGTATTATTCAAGAGATTGAATTTACGATTTTTTTAATGCACAATTCTAAAAAAGTGAGTAGCTTGATTAATATTTATAAAGGCAGTAACTAGGAGCAATCCAGTTGGTGCCTTAAATTTATTTATTGCTATTTTTATATGATGAGCTGAATATTGCTGAAATGATTTTTTTATGGTTTTACGTGAGTTAAAAAGATAGTTCTTCAAAATTATACTAAAGTATAATATACATTGACGATAAATAGAATTACAATAAAAACCATATTAAAAATAATCTTTAAGAGAAAAGGGGAAAAAGATGATTAAACTAGAAAATGCACTTATTTCTTTAGCACTTATAATGGCTTTATTCTTGGCTATTATTGCAATAATACGGGGATATAAAGGTATGAAGATGAGCAAATATTTTGATACCTCCGATAAAAAAGTAAAAGTTGGGTATTGGTTTCTTTCTGCTATACATATGTGGGTGGGCATTTTAATAACTTTGTGTTATTTGATTGCAGGAGTGTTGATTTTAAATAAATTATAAGGAGTGTGATTTTATGGGGTTTTTAATTTTTCTACCATTTATTGTAGCTATATTTGGAATTATTATTGCTCTTATTTGTTTTATAGGAATATGTTTGATAGTTATAGGTGGTACAGGCATAGCAATGAATAAAATATACTTGAAACAGATGAAAACAAATGATGGTGTATTAAAATCTTTATTTAATATAAGCTCAATAATTTTAGGAAGTATATTTATATTATTTCCTTTAGGATATGTTTTACATGAAATTATTTTGTCATTAGCATCAAAATAAGTATATAGGTGATATTTTGTATAAGGGAGTATTTAAAATAATTCTATATATTCTTATTATCTATTTACAGGAAGGTTTATATTTAAAAAGAGACTATTTAGTTATAAAGGTCACTCAAAAAGCAATCATATCTAAAAATTTAACAATGCGAGATTTACACTTTGTGTTATAATTGATTTATAGTGGTGAAAAAGTGAACCAAAGGAAGTAAAAAATATATTTTTATGTTTAAAAGATTATATAATTGTAAATAATGGTGAACTGACTGGAAATCGCATTATGCGAGGGGGAAAAATTGTGCAAGGTATATGTACTGGAATTACATTAGCAATAATACTAATTGTAATTTTAGAGATATTCAGATTTTTTAGACGGATAACCAATGTATCAAGAGAAATAGATGATTTAAAGAGAAAAGTAAATAGTATTGAGGAAGTTATTAAAAATCAAGAGGAATAATATTAAGGATCCTTCGCTATCTTCTTTAAGTGAGTAGTTAGATTAATGTTTATAAAGGCAGTAACTAGGAACAATCCAGTTGGTGCCTTAAATTTATTGTATGCTTAATGTAGCAAAAAGAAGTGTGTTCCTTGTAAATTAAATAATATGTTGCTTACAAAATATGGTACAATTTACTGTGAGATAGATTATAACTTGTAAAGGGGATGCAAAAAATGACTACATACGAAAAAAGTTTAAATGTTTTAAAAGAGTTATTTGCAAAGGATTATCAATTTGCTTTAGCAACA
The DNA here is from genome assembly GCF_002006495.1 of Clostridium sp. BL-8. Classification (NCBI taxonomy): domain Bacteria; kingdom Bacillati; phylum Bacillota; class Clostridia; order Eubacteriales; family Clostridiaceae; genus Clostridium; species Clostridium sp. BL-8. Next base: position 1,419 of record NZ_LZZL01000082.1, on the reverse strand, counting down.
TCAAATGATAATATTCCATCGATTAGATTCATAGACACTTTTTATGATGAGGGTGCTTTCTATATTACTACTTACGCAAAATCACAGAAAGTACAAGAGATTGAAAAAAATTCTGAGGTTTCAATGTGTAATAAACTATATCGTTTTAGCGGAATTGCCTATAATATTGGACATCCATTATGTGAAAAAAATCATGCAATTAGGGAAAAGTTGATAAAGGCGTTTGATCCATGGTACTTTGCACACAATAACGAAAATGATGAAAACATGTGTTATGTAAAAATAGAATTAAAACAAGGATTTTTTTATAAGGATGGAACTGGCTATAAAGTTGCTTTTGAAGCCAAAAAAGCTGAGGAATTTCCATTTACATTTGATATTGTAATGATCGATTCGTGATAGTAAAATATTTCGTCTTTTTAAAAAATGAAAAACATAAATAAAATAAATATGGTATAATATGGGCAGTGAAAATAATCTAAGCACTTATTGATGTAGCAAAAATTATTTTAGAAGTTTTTACAAATAACCAAAGTCCAATTTTAAAAGTTAGTTATAAGAATTATAAAGGCAGATTAAGTTATAGATACTTAACCTGCCTTTAGTTTTTAGTCCTTAAGATTATTTTTTAGATACTCATAATAATAGCGGATAGCCTCATCAACAATTGTATTTAAATATACATTATCATCTTCATGGATAACTTTTATTTTACTTAAGATTCTGACTGTTGAGCGCCTTAAGGTATAACTTCTTACCATATCAAAGGCTTCACAATCAATAGAAGGGGTTCTGCCATTGGGATTGACATTTAGAGTTCTATGGTCTAAAACATCTTCTTTATGAGTAGCTTTATTAAAAGAATTAGCATTAGTCGAGATTACCTTAGCAGGAGTGCTTGTGGAGTCTTTGGTAGAACTTGAATTTGTAAAAACTTCAATTGGCTCATCAGATGAATCAAAAGAAAAAGATCTTAAAAGCTCGCCTTCAATTTTTGCCTCACCATCACAAAATTCACTTACATCTAGTTCGTCATCTTCATTAATGCTAAAGTCATCTTTAATTTGATCTTTACTTTTTGTAGTTATGTTCATTAATAAACCCTCCTTGCAAGTTTTTGAATATGCATCAATGTAAATCAGAGCCAGTAATTAAATTATCCTCAGCAGATTTAATTACCTTATATAATAGAAATATGCAAATATAAAAATATATAAATACTTAAATAGAAAAAAATTAAAATTTATTCATATTTATAAATTTTCATAGGTTCATAGAAAACTATAAAAATATGAAAATATGTTTAAATATTTCTAGGTAAATTTTTTTATAGAAACATATTTATCTAGGAATATATGTACAAAGAAAAATATTTTCATATGAAAAAATTTATATATAAAAATATGTAAATATATAAAT
>NZ_LZZL01000081.1:0-24046 GCF_002006495.1 Clostridium sp. BL-8 | reverse complement strand
ATTCTTATATTCTTATATTCTTATATTCTTATATTCTTATATTCTGGGCATTTTATCCCATTTAAAATTAGTATGCAACACTAATTTAAGTTAAGGCTGAAATCTCGAAAGGAGATTTCAAAAAACATAATTCATTAGAAAAGCCATCGGCTTTTCTTCCTTAACTGTGAATTGTTAACTGAAATATCTAACTCCTGCTTTAAATATCTCTTGATCAAAGTCTCCAGGAATATTTCTATATAAGTCTTTTCCTATTCTTTCACTATGAGCCATCTTACCTAAAACTCTTCCATCTGGACTTGTTATACCTTCAATTCCATACATAGAACCATTAGGGTTAAACGGCATATTTAAAGATACATTTCCATCAAAATCAACATATTGTGTTGACACCTGGCCATTAGCTATTAACTCTTTAATAAGACTTTCAGGTGCTACAAATCTTCCTTCACCATGTGAAATTGCAACTGAATGTATGTCTCCTAAATTAATTTCACTAAACCAAGGTGATTTATTGGAAACTACCTTTGTCCTTATAATTGAAGACATATGTCTATCTATATTATTGTAAGTTAATGTTGCCATATCTTCTTTTATATCTACTATTTCTCCATATGGCACTAAACCTAATTTAATTAATGCTTGGAAGCCATTACAAATACCAAGAGCTAATCCATCTCTATTTTTAAGTAATTCCATTACGCTATTACTTATCTTTTCATTTCTAAGTGCATTAGCTATGAATTTACCAGAACCGTCTGGCTCGTCACCTGCTGAAAAGCCTCCTGGAATCATAAGAATCTGAGAATTAGCTATTTCTTTTGCTAATCTGTCGATTGATTCATTAAGAGCTTCTTTTGTAATATTTCTAAATACAACCTGAGTTACTTCTGCACCTTCTTTTTCAAAAGCTCTTGCGCAGTCATATTCACAGTTGTTTCCTGGAAATACCGGAATTACAACCTTTGGTTTAGTTACTTTAACTTTTGGTGAAAGTGTAGATTTTTTATCATATAAAACTGTTTCTACTTTTTTATCTACATCTTTAGTCTTTATTGGAAATACTGAGTTTAATTTTTCTTCATAAACTTTTTCTAACCCTTCAATATTGAAGTTCAAGTCATATTCTTTAGAAATTATAGCTGATGCATCTATTGTCTTACCAACTACTTTATATAAGCAATCTTTTAATTCTTCTCTTACATTAATACCATTTTTAACTTCTAATATTATAGTTCCATAGTTGAAAGCAAATAATTCATCCCTTGTCAAATTCTCAATTTCTGCACCAATTCCATTTCCAAGTGCCATTTTAGTAATGGCTTCTGAAACTCCGCCATATTTAATTGCAGATGCTGAAATTACCTTTTCATCTTGAATTAAGTTATATAAGACTTCTAAACTTTTCTTAAGTTTATCAGTATTTATTGTTCCGTCGTCTAACTTTTCAGTTTGAAGTAAAACTAAGCTTGAACCTGACTCTTTAAATTCAGGAGATATTATATGTTTAGCTTTTTCAACTCCTACTGCAAATGACACTAAAGTTGGAGGTACATCTAAATCACCAAAACTTCCTGACATAGAATCCTTACCGCCAATTGCTGCAGTTTCAAATGCCATTTGAGCTTCATAAGCACCAAGTAATGCTGCAAATGGTTTTCCCCATCTAGAACTTTCATTTCCTAGTTTTTCAAAATACTCTTGGAATGTAAGTCTTGCTTTTCTGTAATCTCCACCCATAGCTGCAAGCTTACATATACTCTCAACAACTGAGTAATATGCCATGTGATATGGACTCCAAGTACCAAGTTCAGGATTAAAGCCAAAAGTCATTAATGTGGCATCTTCACTTTCTCCATGAAGAACTGGTATCTTAGCTGCCATTCCTTCTGCCGGAGTCTTTGAATATTTACCACCAAATGGCATAAGCACTGTTCCATGACCTATTGTTGCATCAAATCTTTCTGATAATCCCTGCTGAGATGAAACATTCAATTTTCTTAAGTTGTTTATCCATTCTTCTTTAACATTAATATCATCAACTTCATATGGATAAGCACTTGGTGCTTTAACTGTTACTTTAGTTTTTTGAGTTGCCCCATTTGTATCTAAGAAAGTTCTCTTTAAGTCAACTATTTGTTTACCTCTCCAGAACAATCTAAGTCTATCTGTATCAGTAACATGTGCTACTAAAGTAGCTTCTAAATTTTCTTCATTTGAAAGCCTGATAAATTCATCTGCATCTTCTTTAGTTACAACAACCGCCATTCTTTCTTGTGATTCTGAAACTGCAAGTTCTGTTCCATCTAAGCCTTCATATTTCTTTGGAACTTTATCTAAATCTATATCCAATCCTCTGCAAAGCTCTCCGATTGCAACAGAAACTCCTCCCGCTCCAAAGTCATTACATCTCTTTATCATCTTAGCTGCTTTTTGATTTCTAAATAATCTTTGAAGTTTTCTTTCTGTCGGAGCATTTCCTTTTTGAACTTCTGCTCCACATTCATTTATTGAATCAACTGTATGTTCCTTAGATGAACCTGTAGCTCCACCAACACCGTCTCTTCCTGTTCTTCCACCTAAAAGAATAATTACATCGCCTAAGGCTGGTTCTTCTCTTACTACATTTTCCTTAGGTGCTGCTGCAATTACTGCTCCAACTTCCATCCTCTTTGCAACATAGTTTGGATGATATACTTCTTGAACCTGACCTGTTGCAAGACCAATTTGATTTCCATATGAGCTATATCCATGTGCTGCTCCTAGAGTTATTTTTCTTTGAGGAAGCTTTCCTTCTAATGTTTCTTCAACTGGTACTGTTGGATCTGCTGCTCCTGTAACTCTCATTGCTTGATATACATAAGTTCTTCCTGATAATGGATCTCTTATAGCCCCACCAAGACAGGTTGCTGCTCCACCAAAAGGTTCAATTTCTGTTGGATGATTATGTGTTTCATTTTTAAACATGACTAAATAATCTTCCATACCCTTATCAGTTTCAATTTTTACATTAATTGAACATGCATTTATTTCTTCAGATATGTCTAGATCTTCAAGCTTGCCGTTCTTTCTAAGTTCCTTCATAGCAATTACGGCTATATCCATAAGAGTCTTACTTTTTTCTTTATCTCCATAAACATAAGCTCTTGATTTTAGGTATTTTTCATAGCTCATTTTTATTGGTGCTGTATATTTGTTATCTTCAATTTGTACATCTTCTAATATTGTTGAAAAAGTTGTATGTCTGCAGTGATCTGACCAATATGTGTCTATAACCTTAATTTCAGTTATACTTGGTTCTCTTCCTTCTCCTTTAAAATAATCTTGAATCATAAGGAGGTCGTCAAGACTCATTGCTAATCCTTGTTCACTATGAAATTCTTTCAATTGGTTCAATGTTTTATTAATGAATCCTTCTAAGATTTGGACATCTTTAGGCATGTTTGAAGGAGATGATAATTCTTTACTATTTATATCTACTTCTCTTGAATCGACTGGATTGATATAATATTTTTTAATCTTATTAATATCGTTTTGTGATAGATTTCCTTTTAATGCTACAATTCTAGCACATTTAATTTCCACCTTATCTTCCGCTGTTAAAAGAGATAAACATTCAGAAGCTGAATCTGCTCTTTGATCATATTGACCTGGTAAATATTCTATACCAAATGCTATTTCATCTTTGCTTATTGGTAACTCTGATTCGTAAACTACATCTACTGTTGCTTCAGAGAAAATCGTATGCAATGCTTTTTTATAATATTCTTCAGATATATCTGAAACAATATATTTATTAACAAGCCTCACATCTTCCAACTCAGCTATCCCTAAGTTTTCCTTAAAATCATTTAATAAACTTTGGGCTTCTACATTAAATCCTTTTTTCTTTTCAACGAATACGCTTCTAATATCTAACATCTTAATTCCTCCAAAATATTGTAAGATTTAGTTAAAGCACTACATCTTTGTAATGGCGAATGCTTTTAAAAAACAACTCACTAACCTTCGTATCGATATTTTAAGATTAACATCTAACACGTACGATGTCAACGCATATTATGTTAAAATTTCATTTTATTTGTATTTTCCCGAATCATTATTTGCATCATTCATTCAATAGTTCGTGCTATTTTTAATTCCATCTAAAATATCAATATATTTTGTGTGGTATAAGGATTTTATATTCCCTTAAAAATACTTTCTCATAAGATCTTCTAATGTATCTCTTTTTCTAATAATATCTGTTTTACAATTTTCTCTTATAAGAATTTCAGCTGGTCTAAGTCTATTATTATAATTAGAACTCATTACATATCCATAAGCACCTGCATCTAATATTCCCACAATATCTCCTTCCTGGATTTGTGGCAGCATCACATTTTCAGCCAATACATCTCCATTCTCACATATATTTCCAACTACAGTCACTTCTTCTTTAAGACTTGTAATATTGTTATCTCTTTTATATATTTCGATATCATGGTGTGAATTATATAATACTGGTCTCGTAAGGACGTTAAAGCCAATATCTGTACCTATATATTTTCTTCCATAATTTAATTTAACAGCGTGCACTGTCCCTAAAAGCACGCAACATTCTGCTGGTATATACCTTCCTGGTTCTATTTTAACTTTGATTTCCTTTCCGTATTTCTTAACCCACCTTTCTATTATTAAATCAATTTCTTTTCCTAGTGTTTTTAAATCTATTGCCTTCTCACCTTCTTGTTTTCTATATGGAACGCCAAAACCTCCTCCTATGTCAACAAATTCGAGATCTTCAAAGTTTTCAGCAATAGTTAGTAGCGTTTTAACACTTTCTATATAGGCACTTCCTTCCATGAATAAAGATCCTATATGTTGATTTATTCCTATAAGCTTTAATTCATACTTATTAATCGTTTCTTTAACCTTGTCAATATATTTAGGATCCACTCCAAACTTTGCTTTCTTTCCTGCGGTAACGACTTTTTCGTTATGTCCAACTCCTATTCCTGGATTAAATCTAACAGCTACTGAGCCACCTCTATTTATCCTTCCAAAAAGTTCTAGCTGAGAAAGAGAATCTACACTAATATTAACCTTATTTTTTATAGCATATTCCAATTCCTCTACACTTACATTATTGCTTACAAAAAAGATTTGTTCTGGTTTAAATCCTGCCTTAAGTTGAACATATATTTCTCCCATAGACATGGCATCTACGTCTAGTCCTTCTTCCCTTACTATCTTTAGTAAATATAAATTGCTATTTGCTTTTGCTGAAAAACTTACTGAAAAATTTTTATATCTTAAAAAATTCCTCATATCCTTGCATTTTTCTCTAAGAATACTTTCATTATAAACATATAGAGGACTTCCGTACTCTTGAATAAGTTCATATGGATCTCTTTTCATATAGAAATTTATCTTTTCAGTTACGTTAATATATTTATTACACATAATTTTCTCCCCCATTAATTGTATTTTATAATCATTATAGAAATATATTGTCATTGTATACAGTGACAGTTATACTTATTTTAACAATGACAGATTATTAAAATTCTAAATTTAAATTGTACTATCAATAATTCCATATGCTGAGGTGAAACAAATGTTAGAACTGCTTCCAAATTTGAATTCTGATTCAAAAATCCCTTTATACATACAAATCTATAATTATATCAAGAATGAAATTCTATCTGGCAATATTCCGCATAATAGTAAACTTCCATCAATTCGAAGTTTTGCTAAGGATTTAATGCTTAGCAAGAATACCATTGAGGCAGCCTATGAACAGTTGCTTGCTGAAGGATATGTAAAATCTAAAAATCGGTCAGGTTTGTATGTTACGAGGATAGAGAGTGGATTTAAGAATATAAACGAGAATTTACAGTCAAGTTCTATTTCTATGGAAAAGCCAACTGATTGCAATATAAAAGTCAGATATGATTTTAGCAGTGGACAAATTGATTTAACTACTTTTCCATATTCTCAATTTAGAAAAATAGTAGGGCGTTCAATTGATGAATTTTCTAGTGAACTTTTACTTTATGGAGATCATCAAGGAGATTATGGGTTAAGATATGAAATTGCAAAATATATTCATCACTCTAGAGGCGTTGTATGCGCCCCTGAACAAATCGTAATATCTTCTGGTACCCAGCAATCTTTAACTTTATTATGCCACATGCTTTTACACAATCACAAACATGCTGCTTTCGAAGAACCAAGTTATTTAGGTGCCAAAGCTGTGTTTAAGCATTTTAATTTTGATATTTCTCCAATAAAGTTAGACATGGATGGTATAAATATTGAAGCATTGTATAAATGCTTAGCGAAAGTAGTATATGTTACTCCATCGCACCAGTACCCTTACGGGATGGTAATGTCAATATCTAAAAGATTACGTCTGCTCAAGTGGGCTGATGAAAATAACGGAATTATAATAGAAGATGATTATGATGGTGAATTTAGATTCAAAGGGAAACCAGTCCCTTCACTTCAAGGACTTGATAACTCAAATAGAGTTATATATTTAGGAAGCTTTTCTAAATCATTAATGCCTTCAATGAGAATCAGCTACTTAGTGCTTCCAAAATCATTTTTAAATGTTTATGAAAAGAATTATAAGATTTATGCGCAGCCTGTATCAAGATTACTACAAAAATCTCTTGAAATTTTTATTAAAGAAGGTTACTGGGAAAAACATTTAAGAAAATCAAAAATATTATATAAGAAAAAACAGGAATTATTACTAAATTCCTTAGCAGAATATTTTAAGGAAAATATAACGATTATAGGTGCGGATTCCGGTCTCCATATATTGTTGCAAATTCATACAAAGATGGACGAACATGAATTGATTGAAAGAGCTTTAAAGGCTGGAATTAAAGTAGATTCCACATCTGTCAATTGGATGAATCCACTGGCTAACTCTTTTCCCGTTATTTTTATTGGTTTTGCGGGAATAAAAATAGAGGATATACCCTATGCAGTAAAAATTTTAAGTAACTGCTGGTTTAAAACATAGTAACAACCATCATAGCGATATTAAACTTTAGATATAAACTTATGTAATAACTAAGTAAAAAGACAAGTAATTTATTATTTCGGTAAGTTGCCACTTAAGTTTAAGTTAAAAGTTGTTTATCTCACTCATTTATATTTTAGGAAAAAGAAAGAGCCATAAGATTACTCTTATGGCCCAATAGCATACTATCTGTCGAAGTTTCTATTGTTTCTTTGTTGTTTTCTAGCTTTTCTACATTCTGGACATCTAACTGGATCGTTATCAAATCCTTTTTCTTTGTAGAATTCTTGTTCTCCAACTGTGAAAATAAATTCCTTTCCACAATCTTTACATACTAAAGTTCTATCTTCCATTATAAAAATCCTCCCTTTTTCCAAAGATTATAACCTGATACTTGACCCAATCTCTGAAACAGAGGCGAATGTACAGTATTGATTAAATCTTGAATTATCTTACACTCTTAGAATAGCACACTTTATATTATAATTCAATACAAATTATAATAATTAATTTATTAAATTTAAACCTTCTCAATTAATAATCTTTTATATCTTCAATGTTATCTATATTAATTAATCAAATCCTCTTAAATTCAATGTAGTATTATAGGGTTCCACAAAATTAATTATTCTCAAATATTAATCCTTCTTGTAATTTTCCAGCTTCCATTGAAACTATTCTATCAGCCACATTTTTAGCAAATTCCATATCATGTGTTATAATCATCATGCTCATACCTTTTGTACTTAAACTCTTTATTAAGTTTGCAACTTCTCCAGTAAGACCAGGATCTAATGCTGAAGTAGGTTCATCAAAGCACATAATTTTAGGTTCTAACACTAATGCTCTTCCTATAGCTACTCTCTGCTTTTGTCCTCCTGATAATTCAAAAGGATAATTATCCTTCTTTTCTAATAGGTTTAAAAAGCCAAGGGTTTCTTCTGCCTTCTTAATTGCATCTTCTTTTGTCCACCCTAATACTCTTTGAGGAGCTTCTATTAAATTTTCTAAGACCGTCATATGAGGAAACAAATTAAAACTTTGAAATACCAGACCTATATCTTTTCTTATTTCTTTAAGCTCTTTCTTATCTACATACTTTCCATCTTTACAAAGCATCTTTCCACTTATTTCTATATCGCCTTCATCACAGTATTCCAATGCATTCACACATCTAAGCAATGTAGTTTTTCCACCACCTGAATTACCTACAACAACTAATATTTCTCCCTCTGCTATTTCAAGGTTAACTCCTTTTAAAACTTCTGTACTTCCAAATTTTTTTTTCAATTTACTAATTTTAAGCATATTTTTTCCTCCACATTACTTATAATAGTCATATTTCTTTTCAATTTTCTTTAGCAATTGACTAAAAATAGCTATTACTATTAAATAAACAACTCCAACTATTAAAAGTGGTGCTAGTGAAACATCTCTATTAGCAGCTGTTTTACCTATCTTCAATAATTCATCCATACCTACTACATATACTAAAGATGTATCTTTAACCAAAGTTGTTATTTCATTTGCAACAGGTGGAATAACTCTTTTAAATGCTTGAGGAAGTATAATTCTGAAAAATATATCTTTTTGACTAAGCCCCAAAACTTGAGCGCCTTCAACTTGTCCATTATCTATAGACACTATTCCTGCTCTAAAAATCTCCCCAAAATAGGCTGCATAATTTAAAGTAAAAGCTAAAATTGCAGCTGGAAATCTCTCAAAATCAATTCCTACTAAAGGTAGTCCAAAAAAGATCACGATGATTTGTAATAATAGAGGAGTACCTCTCATTATAAGAATATATGCCCCGCTTATCTCCTTAAGTATTATGGATTTTGATATTCTCATTAATGCTACCACTATTCCAAGTGGAATAGATAGGAGCAAAGTACACCCAAAAATCTCCAAAGTAATAATAAGTCCCTCTAATACCTGAGGCATTATCTCTAAAATATAACTCAAAGTTATTTCCTCCTCTTAATTGTCTCCATTTATCTAATTAAATAAAAATCTTTTTAAATTTAATAATCTTACTTAAGAACTATATCTTGTCCAAACCACTTTTTAGATATATCTGCTGCAGTTCCATCAGCCTTAACCTCATCAAAAGCTTTATTAAATGCATCTAAAAATTTAGTATCACCTTTTTTGATTCCAACTCCATATTCTTCATCTCCAAAATTATCAGTTAGAATTTTATATTTTTCTTCTCCTCTTGCCTTCATATAATATCTAGCCAAAATTTCATCTACAACTATTGCATCTAATCTCTTTGCTTCCAAATCCATTAATGCAGCGTTATTATCTTCAAAAGTAATTAGTTTTCCACCATCAAAACTTTTCTCTATATCACCGTCAGCTTCTACTGCATCAACAGCTGTCGATCCGGTTTGAGCTCCTACTTTCTTTCCTGCTAAATCACTTTTTGAATTTATATTAGAATCTGCTAAAGTTACTATAACTTGAGTATTCTTTAAATATGGCTTAGAAAAATCTACTTTTTCTTTTCTTTCATCTGTAATTGAATATCCATTCCATATTAAATCAATATTCCCATTATTAAGTTCAGTTTCTTTCATACTCCAATCAATTGGTTGAAACTTTACTGTTTTGTTTAATTTCTTAGCAACTGCATTTGCTAAATCAACATCAAAGCCAACTATTTTTCCACTTTCATCCTTAAAGCCCATTGGAACAAATGTATCATCTAATCCTATTACTAGCTCGTCCTTATCTAATGCACTTTTACCCCCTGATGATTTATTACATCCAATTAAGCCAACTCCTAATGCAGCTATAACAGCAACTATAGTCAATTTTTTTATTAACTTATTAATTTTCATAAATTTTATCCTCCCTAAATGCTTTTTCTTATTTATCACTTTATCACACTAAAGCAAAACAATCAAGTCTTTTTTATTTACACGTTTATTAAATACGTGTAAATCATATACATTTTTGTGAAGCAGGCATTTGAAATTAAGCTGATGAAAGTTTTTAAGTAGAGAACCAAAATCTATGATTTTGTGTGAATCACTTACTCAGCGAACGAACGTGAGTCGAGTTTCCTCTAAATCTTGTTCCATTTACTGCTTGTCACGAACTTGTTTCGGGAACATGCAGAAATGGATACAAGCTCACATTTAGAACTTTCCAGCGAAAATTTCATAAGTCCTGTGGAATAAAAATGTATATGATTTCGGTAAGTTATCACATAATTCTAAATTCAAAGTTGTTTATCTATAGTTATCTTGTTGAGGAAAATCTATCTAATGCTCTTTGTAAATTATCCATGTGAGTCGAAAATTCATCAATAGTATCTGTAACTTTCGTCTTATCAATAGGATCTTTAACTGCGTCCGCTCTATCCTTAGCATCATCTACATGATTTTTAACTTCATCTAATTTATCTGATATATCATCAAACTTCTCTTTAATATCTTCACTTTTTCCTTCAAGGTCAGCACTATTTAAAGCATCAGTCAGCTCATCTGCCTCTTCATTCAGCTCTTTCATAGTCCTTGTTGTATCACTATCAACGTCATCTATTTTATCAGAAATCTCTTTAGGTCTAGATTTTAATTTCTCCATTAAATCTTTCATTTTTTTAGAATCAAATACCTCATTTACTTTATCTGCTGTTGGTTTCTCATCAGTATTTTCATTTGTCTTAAGTATATAATCATCTTTAAGATTACATCCAATTAAGGAGAATGCTAAAAATACTCCTACAACTAAAGTCATCACAGATTTCTTTTTCATTCTTTCACCTCAACTAATTTTGTACTGTATAGTATATATTAATCTTTTCTCATTAGTTTTACAATAATTTAATCATATTATTGTAACGTAATAGTTTTCTATATCTTATAATTTTGATAGTAATCTCTTTTTGTACTTTATGCTTGCTGCCTCACTTATATCTCTTATAAGCTTATAATTCGATACTCCCCCATATGCCCCTATTAACGGAACTCCTTGAATCACTTTAGCCAAAATTATATTTTCAGATAAATTTCTTGAAGCGTCCTTTATCATTTCATTAATATCTACATTGGCATCAAGCTTATTATCAATGCTGTAACCGATTCTATCAGCTTCATTGAAATATGCAATTCTTTTCTCTGTCTTATCAGCACTTGCGGAAATTATATTTAAAATGAATGCCTTTTCTTCCTTTGAATTATAATCAAAGCCATAGCTTAAACATATTTCATACACAGTTTTCAATAACATTCCTATAAAAACAGGTATATCTGGAAGTCCTATTCCGAACACTCCAAGTACAGTGCCCTCTACTGTTGTTATTCCTTTATTTATAAGAATACCTTTTTTTACCTTATTATCAATTCTACTCAAATTTTTATTATTTATTTTTTTAGATAGGATATATTCATTTGTATCTGCTTCATCTTTTAATCTTTCAGAATTATAGCTTTTTTCTATTATCATAGTTCCATTTTCAAATACATAATAAAATCCTTTTTCAAAGGCTTTTTGAAATGTATCAATCATTTTCTGTGGAATCTTTTCTTCTAACTTTTCTTTTATTGGAGATATTTTATTTTTTATATATTCGTTTTCTTTTTTATTTAAAAATTTCTCTTCTCTTTTTAATAATTTTTTCTTTTGATTTCTTAAAATCCGTTCTTTTTTTATATCACTATAATTCATTTACTTCCTCCACTAAATAATTTGTTTTGTACATATTATATAGTATATTATCTTCATCCAATTTGTTTTTCAAACATTTCTCCAGCAAAAACTATTAATAATTTCCATTTGTATTTTTAATATCAAGTATAAATCTTTTTAAATGTTCCATAAAAGTTATAACATAATTACTGCTTCTTAAATTCTTATTTATAATTGCATAAATTGTACGACTACATTTCGGTTCACTAATCGGAAGCATGATCGCATTTCTTGAACTCCTCCGTCCCCATGAATACTCAGGCCAAAATGCAATACCTAGATTTGAATCTACCAAGTTTCTTATAGATTCCTGATTATCACTTTCAAATATAATCTTAGGTTTAAATCCTATTTGACTGCAATAATCATCACAGATAATTCTGAAAGGTCTTCTACCCGAAAAACTTATAAATCCCTCTTTTTCTACCTCATTTAAAGTTATGGATTTAAATGAAGCATATTTGCTTATACTTGGAACTGCCAATAATATCTTCTCCTCAAGTAATGGAATGCTATCTTTAGGAACCATATCAGATGCAGCACAGGAAATACACACATCAAACTCAGTCTCATTAGCATCCTGGGACAATCTAAAATTCACTTCCGGATATAATTTTTTAAAGGAGATTATTGATTGAGTAACAAGTAAAGATGCTGATAATATATTTAGTTGTATGGTTCTGTATTCTTGATTATTTACTTCTTTTAAACGCTCTGGAAGTGAATCTATAACACTTATAATTGGAATCAACTCAGATTGCAATAATTTTCCTGATGCATTTAGGCATATACTCCTATTCCTTCTTTCAAAAAGAGTAACTCCCAATTCTTCTTCCAAATGTTTTATTGACTGAGATAAAGCTGGCTGTGCAATATGTAAAGAATGAGCCGCCTTTGTCATATGTTCATATTCAGCTACAATAAGAAAGTATTTTAATTGAAGAATATCCATAATTCCCTCCATAAAGTATATATCAAAATTTTATCAATTAATTATTAATAAGTTATTGCTTATCGATTTGATAAATATTATATATTTTTATTTATTAAAGAACAACGTTATAATAGTATTATTCAAAAGAAAAATATTAAATAAAAAAGTTAGGTGGATTATATTGGCAGATACTAAAAATTATTCAGAAACACTAGGCTTTGGAATGTTGCTGGCTTCCATAGGTGGTTTTATGGACATGTATTCTTATAGTGTTCATGGACATGTTTTTGCTACAGGTCAAACAGGTAATTTTGTACTTGTCGCTTTCAATTTGGCAGATAGAAATTATATAGAAGCATTTCATGCTCTTGTACCTATTATATCTTTTTGGATAGGTATTTTTATATCATGGTATATGTTTTATTCTACTTTTAAAGAAAAATCTTTATTATGGCAACGTGGAATCATTACAGTCTCAATGGTTGTATTATTTATTGCTGGATTAATACCATCCACATATTCAGACATATTTGCTAACACTCTTGTATCCTTTGCAGCCTCATTGCAATATTGTGCCTTTCGAAAGCTTGGCTCAGGAGATAATTATGCTAGTATATTCTGCACTGGAAATATGCGTTCATGCGCTGACAATTATTTTAAAGGTATAGTAAAAAAAGATAAGGCGTCTCTAAAAAAAGCTTTAAGGTATAGCTGTATTCTAATTTCTTTTTTCATAGGGGCAGTCATTAGTTCTTTAGAAGCAGGTATCTTTCATGAAAAATCTATATGGACTGTTGAGATAATTCTTATCGCTGGATTCATTATCTCATTCTTGTATAATTCAAATATACAAAAAAGAATTGCTTTAGTTAGCATTATTAAAACACAATTTGATAATATAATGTACAAGTTAAAGACACAAAATGAAATAAAATGATTAGGATTAAAAATCAAAAAGTCCGAGAAACAAAATCTTGCATTTAGTTTCTCGGACTTTCTTCTTGAATCTTCATCTTTAACTTATAATTCATAACTCATAACTATGTGCTTAAGCTAAAAATACAAGAGATAAACTAAGTTTTTATATAAATTTCAATGATAAATTGCTATTACATCTAGATATATAGCTAGATACTTATAATTTAAATTAGCAATATGATAATAAAATTTATATAATTTGTTTTTATGATCACTATTTATTTCCTTTAAGCATTTCTCCAATAGCCGCTATACTTCCAAGGGATGATAATGTCTCATTTGGTAATATAAGCTTATTAGCTGGGTTATTGGCCATTTCTTTAAGGGCTTCAACCTGCTTCAAGGCTATGACTGTCTCATTAGTTCCAGAATCAATAATAGCTTGGTTTACTTTTCTTATAGCTTCTGCTTCTGCAACTGCTATTTCTTCTATAGCTTTTGCCTTACCTTCTGCTTCTAACAATTGCGATTCTTTTAATCCTTCTGCTCTTCTTATATTAGCTTGTTTTTCAGCTTCTGCTGATAATATTTTTGCCTGCTTTTCTCCTTCTGCCTTTTCTATTTGAGATTGCCTTAAACCTTCTGCTTGAAGAATCATAGCTCTCTTATCTCTTTCAGCTCTCATTTGTTTTTCCATTGCTTCTTGAATTTCAGCTGGTGGGACTATATTTTTAATTTCTACTGAAAGAATCTTTATTCCATATGCATCTGTAACTTCATCTATAATACTTAAAAGATCTTGATTTATTGAATCTCTTCCTGATAAAATCTCGTCCAATGTCATATTACCTAATATATTTCTCATATTAGTTGTAGCTGAATAAACTATACCTGATTGGAAACTTTCTATATTATATACTGCATCTTTTGCATTTAACACTTTATAAAATATTACATTATCCACCAATATCTTGACATTATCCTTAGTGATAACTGATTGAGGTTCTACATCTAAAATTTGCTGCTTAGTAGAAACTCTTCTTCTAACAAAATCTACAAATGGCATTATAAAATGCAATCCTGGTTCTAGCACCCTATGAAATTGCCCAAATCTTTCTACTACATATAAATAACCTGTATTTACAACTTTAATTGATGATAATACCACCATAAATATTAATAATAATATAACTCCTAAAATTATAATTGCTACCATAACATTAATCCTCCTGAACCTTTTTAATTTTTAATTTGATTCCTTCAATTCCTGTAATAATAAATTTATCTCCTTGATTGATTGTATCTCCTTCATTAATTACAGTCCAATATTCTCCACCAACCTTCACTTGTGCCTTATTACTAATCTCTTTGTCACTTTTCATAACCTTGCCAATATATGTTTCTTCCATACGCGGTATGCTTTTGTGCTCCGCCTTAAATTTTTTCTTAAGTATTGGATAGCCTGCTAAAAATGCTATTATATTCAGTATAGCAAACACTATAACCTGAATTCCTAATGTTATTCCAAGCACCTCACATATTAAAGCTCCAATAGCTCCTATTGATAATAGCATAAAGCAAAAATTACTGGTTAAAATATCTATTGCAAATGCACAAATAATAACAATTAACCAAAAGATCACTATTCCACTCATTTTCTCCCCCCCTTATCTGAAATAACGTATTAGATATTATACAGCCTTTAGTTCTAGTCTAAAATTATTACATGTAATAATTTTATTATATACCTTTTTTTGATAAAATCAAGTTTTTCTTATCATTAAATAAGTTATTTAATACCGTTTAACTATTTTGATTTTACTTCTATATTATTATATAATTACTATCATGTATTATCATTAAGATATACGAAAGAAAATAGTAGTTCAAATCAAGTTATGTATTTTATTTCATATACCTTAATATAAGCAAAAGTCAATTTTTATAAGGAGTGATTAGATGGATTTTATTAAAGTTGCTGCAGCCTGCCCTAAAACCAGAGTTGGTGATGTAGACTATAATATTGAAAATATATTATCATGCATAGATGATGCAAAAAAAAGTGAAAATAAATTCATAGTATTTCCTGAACTCTGCATTACCTCTTATACTTGTGGAGATTTATTTTTACAAGAATATTTAATTGCTAAAGCTTTAAATGGTATTAAAGAAATTTTAGAAAACACTAAACACTATGATATTTTAATAGCTGTCGGTGCTCCACTACTTTATGGCAGCGCTCTATATAATTGCGCATTTCTATTGTTTAAAGGAAAAATCTTAGGAATAGTCCCAAAATCATATCTTCCAAATTACAGTGAATTCTATGAAAAAAGATGGTTTACTGAAGGACTTTCAGTAGAGGATGAAATAGTTGATCTACCTTACCAAAAGGATATTCCATTTGGTACAAATTTAATTTTCTCATCTAGCATTGCAAACTTCGGAATTGAAATTTGTGAAGATTTGTGGGTAGCAATACCACCTAGTTCTTATCTTGCTCTTATGGGCGCTCATATAATCGGAAATCTTTCAGCTTCAAATGAACTTGTAAGTAAAATGGATTATAGAAAAAGCCTAATTTCAAATCAAAGCGCTAGGACAATGTGCAGTTACATATATTCTTCAGCTGGAATTCATGAATCCACTACAGATGTATTATTCAGCGGACATTTATTAATAAGTGAAAATGGTTCTTTATTAAAAGAAAATAATAGATTTCAAAGAGAAAATGAAGTAATCTCTTCTATAGTTGATGTATTTAAATTAAAAGCTGAACGAATGAAAAATCTTAGTTTTAGAGATTCATCTAGATTTATAAATAAAAAACCTAATATCATTAAATTTGAATTTGATGATACATCTATACAAACCTTTGATAGGTTCATAGATAAACATCCTTTTGTACCTTCTTATGAAAAAGAAAGAGAAATAAGATGTAAAGAAATATTCAATATCCAAGCTGCTGGATTAGCCAAAAGGCTGGAACATACAAAATCACAAAAAGCAGTTATCGGAATATCTGGCGGCTTAGATTCTACACTTGCACTACTTGTAATAGTTAAAACCTTTGAACTTCTAAATTTAGACAAGAAGAATATTGTAACTATTACTATGCCTGGTTTCGGTACAACTGATAGAACTTATAATAATGCTGTTAATCTATGCAGAGAATTAGGTACAGATCTTAGAGAAATAAATATTGTTAAAGCGTCTCTTCAACATTTTGAAGATATTGGTCATGATAAAAATATACATGATGTAACCTATGAAAATGTTCAAGCAAGAGAAAGAACACAAATTTTAATGGACCTTGCAAATAAAGAAGGCGGCCTTTTAATTGGAACTGGTGATTTATCAGAGCTTGCTCTTGGCTGGTGCACTTATAATGGTGATCATATGTCAATGTATTCTGTAAATCCTTCTATTCCTAAAACACTCGTTAGATACCTGGTACAATATGTTGCTCAAAATGAATCTACTGATATTGTTTGCGATATACTTATGGATATTTTAGATACACCAGTTAGTCCTGAATTATTACCTAAAGACAAAAACGGTGAGATTGCTCAAAAGACAGAAGATATTGTAGGCCCTTATGAGCTCCATGATTTCTTCCTATACAATTTCATAAAACATGGTTCTACAAAAGAAAGAATATTTTTCTTAGCTAAAAATGCATTTAAAGATGATTATTCTGAACAGGAAATACAAAAATGGCTGGATAAGTTTATGTTTAGATTCTTTACTCAACAATTTAAAAGAAGTGCTCTCCCTGATGGTCCGAAAGTCGGCAGCATTTCTTTAAGCCCGAGAGGTGATTGGCGAATGCCTTCTGATGCTATTCCTTGGAAATAAATGAGTAGATAATGAATAATTAAGAATTATATTCTGAGTTATTCATTATTTTTCAAAAAAAATTATAATTTATTACTAAAATTCCACTTTTTAAACTCAATTGTGGAATTTTTTTTAAAGTAGTGCTAAAATAGATGTTATTAATAAGGCATATTTACAAAAACAATAAGTCAGTATTTTACTATATTTGACTCACTATTTTCTATACATATGCCTATACAATGGCAATAAGCCTTAAAGATGTGGAGGAATTATAAAATGGGGAAAAAATTAGATATAGATTGGAGCAAATTAGGATTTGATTATATAAAAACAGATCTTCGTTATGTTTCAGTCTGGAAAGATGGAAAATGGGATGAAGGAAAACTTACTGAAGATAATATGCTTCGTATAAGTGAAGCTTCTACCGTTCTACATTATGGGCAAAGTAGTTTTGAAGGTTTAAAAGCGTACAGAACAAAAGAAGGAAAAGTTCAATTATTCAGACCTGACAGAAATGCTGCTCGTATGAATGATAGCTGCGATAAACTTTTAATGCCACATGTACCTGAAGAAAAATTTATTGATGCTGTTATGCAGGTTGTAAAAGCTAATATAGATTATGTTCCACCATATGGTACTGGAGCAACTTTATACATCAGACCTATTATCATGGGTGTCGGTCATAATATCGGAGTTAAACCTGCACCAGAATATATATTTACAGTATTCTGTATGCCAGTTGGACCATATTTCTCTGGTGGATTAAAGCCATGTAACTTCATTGTTCAAGATGAATATGACAGAGCTGCACCTCATGGAACTGGTAAACAAAAAGTTGGTGGTAATTATGCTGCATCGTTACAAGCACATGCAAAAGCTGCTGCTGCTGGATATGCAGATTGTATTTATCTAGATCCTGCTACTCATACAAAAATTGATGAAGTTGGAGCTGCAAACTTTATTGGAATAACTAAAAATAATGAATTTATTACGCCAAAGTCATCTTCAATACTACCAAGTATAACTAAATATTCGCTTCTTTATATAGCTGAACATTATTTAAAAATGCCTGTATATGAAAGAGATGTTTTAGTTGATAACTTAGATGAATTTAAAGAAGCCGGTGCTTGCGGTACTGCCGCTGTAATAACACCAATTGGCGCTATTGATTATAAAGGTGAAAGACACGTATTCCATAGTGAAACTGAAGTAGGTCCTACAATTAAGAAATTATATGATATACTTTACGGAATTCAACTTGGTGATGTTGAAGCACCAGAAGGCTGGATATACGAAGTAAAATAATCATATGCTAAATATATAAAATTATTTTAATACACAAAAATAGAGTGAAGTTTATTTAATTAATGCTTCACTCTATTTTTTAATGTACGATAATAGAATTAAATACCATATTAATTTATATACTAAAGGGGGAGTTTATATGTCAGATGATAAGCTAAGTTCTAGCAGCAATTACACCATAAGCAGTGTAACCAGTGTTGATATAAATACTAAAATAGTAAAAAGACCTTATGCAGCTACTCCATTCTCTTCTAGTAAAAAACAAAATAGATCGAATTCTTTTAAAGATACATTAAACTCTGTTGTTTCTCATAACAGTTCTGATGATAATTCTGAAGATTTTTCCAAATTACTTAATAGTGAGCTAAATGATTCTGCAAGATTACAAAGCCAAGAGAATTCCAGAGTTGTAAAATCAAATTTTCAGAATAACACAGATATTACAGGAAATTCATCTCAAACTGATGATGAACATGAATTACAGCCTAAAACCATTGATAGTTCTGCCGTTTATAAGAAAATTCAATTGCTTAATTCTTTGAAAAAATAATTAACTTATTAAAATAGATTGTCCAAAAATTATTTATATTTTGGACAACCTGTTTTATTTTAATATTAAATTTATACTGCTGCAAGCTTATGTAATTTGCTATACTCTCCTTGTTTCTCCATTAACTCTTCATGAGTTCCCTTTTCCACTATTCCTGTATTTCCAAGAACTATTATCTCATCTGCATTTTTAATAGTTGACAATCTATGTGCTACTACTATAGTTGTTCTTCCTGAGCATAATTTTTCTAATGATTCTTGGATTATACGTTCAGTCGCATTATCTAACGCTGATGTTGCCTCATCTAGGATTAATATTGGAGGATTCTTTAAGAATACTCTAGCAATTGAAATACGCTGCTTTTGACCACCTGATAATTTTACTCCTCTTTCCCCAATATATGTATCATAACCTTCTGGTAAATCCTCTATAAACTCATGAATATTAGCCATTTTAGCTGCTCTTATCACTTCTTCTTCAGTTGCATCGGTTTTTCCAAATAATATATTATCTCTTATTGTCCCTGTAAATAAGAACACTTCTTGCTGAACTATTCCAATGCTCTCTCTAAGCGAATCCAATTTAATATCATAAATACTCTTATTATCTATTAAAATATCTCCACTTTCCACTTCATAGAATCTTGGAATGAGATTGCAAAAGGTTGTTTTTCCTCCACCTGATGCTCCAACTAAAGCTAACATTTGACCTTTTTTTATTTTTACAGATATATCATCTAATACTTTTTTCCCTTCATAACTGAACACCACATTTTTAAATTCAATTTCTCCATTTACATTCTTTAATTGAACTGCATCTTTTTTGTCTTTTTCTTGCTTGGCATTCATAATCTCCATATATCTTTGAAAACCTGTTATTCCATTTTGGAACTGTTCCATAAAATCAATAAGCTTTTTTATAGGAGTAATAAATGAGTTTATAAATAACATATAAGCCATATAATCTCCAATACTTATTAATCCGATAAACGTAAATATCCCTCCACCTATTAGTCCAATATAATTTAAAAAATCCATTCCAAATCCAGCACCTGAAGAATATTCAGCCATTACTTTATATGACTTTTCTCTTGCTTTAATAAATTTCGAGTTACCTTTTTCAAATTTCTCCTCTTCAGCTTTGTGACTTACAAATGCCTTTGATATTTTTATTCCTGAAATACTGTTTTCTAAATTAGCATTTACCGCTCCAGTTTTTACTTTTGTATCAAAAAATGCTTTATTCATTTTATTTCTTTCATATAAAGTGAACCAAACTATCACAGGTACAAATACGAAAATTAATACTGTAAGTGAGATATTTATAGTACATAATATTACAAATGACCCTATAAGCATGACAATAGAAATGAATAAATCTTCCGGACCATGATGCGCAAGTTCTGAAATATCCATTAAATCATTAATAATTCTCGACATTATATCCCCAGTCTTGTTATTATCAAAAAAACTATTAGGTAATCTTTGCAGATGTGTAAATATGTTTTTTCTCATATCTCCCTGCATTCTCACTCCAACTACATGACCCCAGTACTGCATAAAGTAACCACATGCTGCTTTTATAAGAAAAATAACTATCAATGTAATACCAAAAATAATAATAGTCTTAAAATTTCTACTAGGAATCGAATTATTGACAAGGTCTCTTGTCATCATAGGATACACTAAATCACACAGTGCTGCTATAAATGCAACAATTAAATCTAAGATGAACAACATCTTATATGGTTTATAAAATGAAATAAATTTTCTAATCATTTCAACATTCCTTTCTTCTATTAAAGCTGCTCCATTTTTATATCTTGTACAATAAATCATTATTATGTGAATAAAATCCTAATAGCTTGTATATAATTTAGTATAATACATAATTTTCCAAATGTTAGGTGGTGAATTAATATGGTAAGAAAGCTTTTTAATGTTATTAACTTTACTTTAGCTTTGCTACTGCCTCTATTTTCATTAAATATAATATTAAGCAAATATGATCCAGATGATTTCTTTCCTTTCATTTTTATCTGTTTGGGACTTTGTGATACATTACTCGGAATAAACTTATTAAATTCAAACAAAAAAATCTTAAGTTTTTCCAGCTTTATACTTGCAGGCTTTTTATTTATTTTAGTTGGAAGTAAAGTTTGTATTTACAATTAGTTGAATATTTACATTATTTCTAAGATTTTATCCTTACATTTATCTAAATTTTCATTAAATACTCCTGCTATTTCAGCAGGTTTATTTTTTAAAACAAATATATTTCCCCGGAAATATATAGCTTCATCTAAATCATGGGTTACTAATATTACCATTCTTTTCTCTTTTTCTAACAAATTTTTAAATTCATCAATTATAGTATATTTTAATTTGTAATCCAAGGATTTAAATGGCTCATCCATTAAAATTACTTTAGATGGTTTTCCAAAGGCTCTTGCT
Organism: Clostridium sp. BL-8; assembly: GCF_002006495.1. Classification (NCBI taxonomy): domain Bacteria; kingdom Bacillati; phylum Bacillota; class Clostridia; order Eubacteriales; family Clostridiaceae; genus Clostridium; species Clostridium sp. BL-8. The sequence continues at coordinate 2,330 of NZ_LZZL01000081.1, read as the reverse complement.
ATATTAACTCTTTGTCTCATTCCCCCGCTTAATGCATTTGGATATTTATTCTTAATGTCATAGATACCAACTAACTTTAGTACCTCGTCAACTTTTTCATTTATGATTGTTTTGTCAAAATAACCTTTTAAGGCAATTTCTAAATTTTCCTTAACTGTAATCCATTCTATGAGTCTATCTTCCTGAAATACATAGCTTATATCCTTTAATGATATTCCGCTTATTTCTCCACTTTGCACTTCTGTAAGTTTAGCTATAATATTTAATAAAGTGCTCTTTCCACAACCTGATCTTCCAATAATACAATTTATTTTATCATCATGAAATTCTATATTAAAATTTTTAAAAATCTCTTCTTTCCCATAAGATTTGCTTAAATTTCTAATCCTTATATTCATTTATCCCACCCATATATCCTTTTTTTCAATAGCTTATTTATCACTTCTAAAACCAAAGATATAATAACTATAATAACAATCCACGCAAAAATTCCAGGTACATTAAAATTCACTTTTTCTATTTGTATTTGAGAGCCTATTCCAAATTTCGGCTGGCCATATACTTCTCCTGCAATAACTACTTTAAAGGTAAGTGCAAAGGTTGATACAAAAATGCTCATAAAATAAAATTTCATAACCGGAAAATATATTTTTCTAATTTTATCAACTAAACTAATTTCATATACTTTAGTCATATCAATTATTTTTTTATCTATCTGCATGATATTATTTCTTATTCCTTCATACAGTATTGGTAAAATAACAGCAAATCCAACTACAAATGGTGTTTTCTCTTTGTCAAACCATACTAGTGAAAGAATAACCAGCACCATAGTTGGTATTGTTTTTCCAAAGGAATTTATAGGTTCCAGTAAATATTTAAAAAAGGGATACGCTACACCTAGTATCCCTAAAATCATTGAGATAATCAAAGCTATACCATAACTTAATAAAGTTCTATAAAAACTTTCTAAAACAATTTTGCCAAAGTTTTTATTATTAAGAATTTCTACAATAGCTTTAAATACTTGTTCTAACCTTGGTATATATATATCATTATTTACTGCTACGGCAATTAACTGCCATACTCCTATGAAGAATATGCATGATAGAAAAGTATATGCTTTACTTTTCCATGAATATTTCATCATCTGGTACCTTTCCTCCTATTGTTTTTGGATCAAATGCATTTAACTTTTCAAAATATGTTTTATAATCTTTGATGCTGTCTTTAATATCAACATATTTTAAATTTGCCCTATCAACAGCTTTTATTACTATTGGCTTTTTAGCTGATACTCCGATTTCTTCACAATAATCTCCTAAAGCTTCCTTATTACTATTTGCCCATTTTTCTGATTCTTCAACCTCATTTAAGAGATCATTCACAAATTCTTTATCCTCATCGCATAATTCTTTTTTAACTATTATCGTTGATTGTGGATACCCATATTCAGAATTATTTATCTTTTTCCACTCTTCATTTAAATCCAGCATTATATTAAACTTATCATTTTTGCTTTGCACAGTAGATAATGCTGGTTCTGGTATTACTGCATATTGTGTTTTTCCAGACAAAATTATTGGAGCTAATTCATTTACTGAATTTACATAACTAAAATTAACATCTTTATCTGCATCAATTCCTTTATCCTTAAGAACAGTTCTTGCAATTATATCAGGAGTTAATCCCTTTCCTATGTTATAAATTTCTTTTCCTTTTAAATCATTTATATTTTGATTTTCATTTGTAGTACCTATATATAATGACCCAAAGCCTATTGTTCCAGCTATCTTATATTCCTGATTTTTATTATATACAGTAGCTGCCACATTAGACGGAACTATTGCTACATCTGGCTCATTCTTCATAACACTTGTAACCAAACTATCAGAATTTTGTTCTATTGTATAGTTTATATTATATCCAGCTTTAACTTCTGGTTTTTCTTTTATAAGCTTAGCTACTGCCATAGCTGTAAGTCCATCTGGCGTTACGAAATTAACATCCTTAGTTTCTACCACTTTTTTTGTTGATTCCCCTTGAGTAGAATTACTATTTCCACATCCAACAAGTGTTGCTACTGATAGTATTCCCACTAGAAATAGCGATAATTTCTTTTTCATTTTTAATAGTCCCCTTTCCAAAAAAATATTAATTAAATTAATAATAACTAACAAGTAGTTATATAAATTTCAATTATAAATTGCTATTACATTTAAATAAATAACTAAAGACTTATAATCTGAATTAGCAATATGATAATAAAATTTATATATATATGTTGCAATAATAAAATTACATTTAAACCATCTGTAAGCTAAATAAAT